>JANPJI010000687.1:0-3803 GCA_031425425.1 Rubricoccaceae bacterium | reverse complement strand
CGGCGACACCGAGGTCGTGCTCGGCTCGTCGGGCGGGCGCGCGATCCGCTTCCACGAGGGCGACGTCCGCTCGATGGGCCGCAAGAGCCGCGGCGTGCGCGGGATGAAGCTCGGCGCGGACGAGGCGGTCGTCGGCATGGTCGTCGCCCGGAACGAGCAGGCGCACGTGCTCACGGTCTCGGCCAACGGCTACGGCAAGCGGACCGTCCTCGGCGAGTTCCGCTATCAGACGCGCGGCGGCCTCGGCGTGCTCGCGATGAAGACGACGCCCAAGACGGGCCCGCTCGTCGCCCTGATGAGCGTCTCGGACGCCGACGAGCTGATGATCGCGACCGAGGCGGGCCTCATGATCCGGATGCCCGTCGCCGGGATTGCGACGTACAGCCGCAACACGCAGGGCGTCCGCGTGATCGCCCTCCGCGACGGCGACGCCATCGCGGATGTCGCGGCGGTCGCCGTCGAGGTGGACTCGGCCGGCGACGGCAGCACCGCCCCGCTCCCTTCTCCCCTCTCAGACGCCCTCCCGGACATGGACGACGACCTCACAGACGACCTCGACGACACGCTCGGCGACGACACGCTCGCGGACGACCTCGGGGCCGGCCTCGACGTGGACGCCGACGACGATCTCGGCCTCGACGACGGCACGGACGACGGCCTCGACGGCGAGCCGCTCGACGACGACGAGTAGCGGCATTCTGCCTGTGCGCGTCAGGCGGCGCGCACGGGCAGGCGGACGTGGAACGTGCTCCCCTGCCCCGGACCGCCGCTCGTCGCCCACAGCCGGCCGCCGTGGCGGAGCACGACGGATCGCGCCAGCGCCAGGCCCACGCCGAGGCCCTCGTGCGGGCGCGTGTCCGGCGGGTCCGCCTGCACGAACGCCTCGAAGATGCGCTCCAGGTCGGCCGCCGCGATGCCCGTGCCGGTGTCCCGGATGCGAACCGTCACGGACCCGTCGTCCTCCTCGGCTTCGATCCACACCCGCCCGCCGGGCGGCGTGAAGGCGTCGGCGTTCTTGAGCAGGTGCTGGAACGTGAGGCGAAGGCGGCGCTCGTCCCCGTCGAGCACGACGGGGCGCTCGGGCAACTGAACGTCGACCGCGCGCTGGCCCATCGTCCGGCCGGGGTCGAGTGCACCGCCGATCACCTCGTGAAGCGAGACGCGCTCGGTCGCGTTCGGGCTGGCCCCGCCCTGAAGCGAGCCCAGTTCGTCGAGCGTCTCGACGATGTCGGCCATGCGCCGCGCAGCGCCGAGGACCTCGACGACGGCCTCCCGCTGAGCCGGCTCGACCTCGTCGGCCAGCGTCTGCGCATAGCCCTGGACAGCGGCGAGCGGCGTCCGCAGCTCGTGCGAGGCGACCGTCACGAAGTCGGCGCGGACGCGGTCGAGCGCTTCGAGGCGGCGGTTGGCGTCTTCGAGCGCGGCCCGCTGCGTCGCGTTGCGGACCGCCACGGCGGCCTGCGCCGAGACCACGAGCAGCGTCTCGACGTCGGCCGCGTCGAACGAGGCGGCCTGCGGCGTGTCCGGCGAGCCGCCACGCGGGTTGATCGCTTCGAGGACGCCGATCGGCTTGCCGGCGGTCCGCATCGGAACGGCGAGCAGCGCACGGACCTCGACGCTCGCCGCCGCGGCCGCTTTCCCGAAGTGGCGCTCGTCGGACGCCGCGTCCGACGCCAGCACGACGCGGTTCTCGCGGAACGCCGTCCCGGCGAGGCTCCCGGTCAGTGGGACCCGCACGCGCGCGAGCGCCGCCCGCTGGTCGCCCGTCGCCGCAGCGAAGCGGAGGCTGCCCGACGCGTCGTCGTAGAGGAGCAGCGCCGCCTGCTCGCAGTTCAGCGCCGTCGTGACGGTCCGGAGGACAGTCCCGAGGAGGTGGTCGATGTCGGCGACGGCGTTGAGCGCGAGGCTGAGGTCGAGCACGCGGCGAAGCCGCGAGAGCGTCACCTCGGGGAGTTCGCCGCGCCGCGGCGGCGGAACGGTCTCGGTCATGGCGTCGCAGGGCCGACATGGAGCAGGAGCCGGACGCGGAGCCCGCCCCCGTCGGCCGCCCAGACCTGCCCGCCGTCCCGCTCGACAAGCACGCGGGCGACGACGAGGCCGAGCCCGTCGTCGGGGCTCTGGGGGTCCGCCCCGAGCGGGTCCGACGTGTTGCAGACTTCGACGACGGCGTCGGTCCCGACCGTCGCAGCGCGGACGGTCACCTCGGCACCGTCCGTGTGCGCCGCGGCGTCTGCGGCCTGCGCGAAGACGTGGACGAGCGCAAGGCGCAGCCGCCGGACGTTGGCCGAGACGACGATGGGCTCGCTCGGCAGGTCCAGCACGAGCCGGACGCGCGCGTGCGCCTCGTGCGCGGCCTCGCGGAGCAGGCTCTGGAGCACGACCGCCTCGCGGTCGGGCGGTGCCTCCGGCTCCGGCACTGCGCCGACCTCGGCGACCGACCGGACGAGCGTCTGCACCCGCGCCGCGCTCGCGAGCAGGTCGCCGACGGGTCCTTCTGCCTTCGGTCCGAACGTGTCGCGGAGCGTCTCGGCCGCGGCCTGGACCGCGTCCAGCGGGGCGCGCATCTCGTGGCTCGCGAGGCGGAGCAGGCGTCCCTTGAGGCGGTCCAGCTCGACGAGCCGCGCGTGCGCCCGTTCGAGCGCGTGGCGCTGCCGCGCGGCGTGGACCGCGACCGCCGCCTGCGACGCGACGGCCAGCAGGACGTCCATGTCGGTCTCCGAGAAGGCCCCTTCGTGCGGGTCCAGGGCTTCGAGGACGCCGATCGGCTGCCCGTCGATGCGCATCGGGACGCCCGCGATGGCGCGCGGGCGGTAGCCCGCCGCCTCGGCCGGCTCGGCGAAGTGACGCGTGTCCTTCTGCACGTCCGCCGCGACGAGCGCGCGGTTCTCGCGGAAGATGGTCCCGGCGAGGCTCCCGTGGAGCGGGACCGGGATCTGGGCGAGCGTCGCGGTCTCCTCGCTCGTCGCGGCGACGAACCGGAGCTGGCGGGCCGAGGTGTCGTAGAGGAGCATCGACGCCCGGCCGCAGTCGAGCAGGTCGCACGTCGCGTCGAGGATCACCGCGAGCACGTCGGCGATGTCGCGGGGCGTGCCCAGCTCGATGCACAGCTCCAGCAGGCGCTGCGCGACGGCGGGCGAGACGCCGGGGGCGTCGGTGGTCGGCGTGTCGGACACGGGAAAAGGCGAGCGGGACGAACGGAACGGGCGGGCAGGTCGCACGCCCTCACGGTCACTGGCTAAGATCCGTCAAACGGCCGGACTCTGCCCGCTGCGCGCCGCGAGCTCGCTCATCTGGCGCTTGAACGGAACGGCCGCCGCCGTGTAGCCCCCGCCCGCTCCGTCGACGAAGTGGACCTGCTGGCCCATTCGCTCGTACACGAGGCACGTCAGGATGGCGCGGTCCGAGACGTGCGTCCCGTAGGCGAGTCGCCCCTCCGCGAATCCGGCATCGAGGACAGCTTCGAGGCGCGCCCGCTGGTCGGGCGTTCCGGCGAGGATCATCCGGAGCACGCCGTCGAACTTGCGGTAGTCCGTCGAGGCGCGCAGCAGCGTCGGGTAGCGGCCCCAGTCGGTCTCGGAGGTCTTTTTCTTGCCCTTCACGAGGTAGCGGCCGAGGGCATTGCGGAGCCACAGCTCGGCCGTGTAGCGGCGGCGCGCCTCGGGCCGCCGCAGGCGCGCCTCGGGCTGGAACCGGTCCGCGGACGAACTCAGGCGGAGCCGGTCCAGGGCGACCGGGTGCATCGTCTCGCCCGGCCCGTAGATGTCCTCGACGGACGCGAGGACGCTGCGGTAGACGGCCGTCGC
>JANPJI010000686.1:0-1674 GCA_031425425.1 Rubricoccaceae bacterium | reverse complement strand
CGCCTCGGTGCGGGCGCGGCGCTGCACCGCTTCACGCCCGGCGCGCTCGCCCTCGCCGGCCGAACCGCCGCCGAGGCCATCGACACCACCTTCGGCGCGCAGCGCACCTTCGGGGCCGACGTGACGGCGTACGCCGAGGACGAGTGGGCCGTCTCGCCGCGCCTCGCGCTCGGCCTCGGCCTCCACACGGCCCTCTACACGGCCGGTGGGACGGTCTACTCGTCCGTCGAGCCCCGCGTGTCGGCCTCGTTTCAGCTCCGCGAGCGCCTCGCCGTCAAGGCGTCGGTCGCGACGACGCAGCAGCCGCTGCACCTGCTCACGTCCGCCGCCGGCATCGGCCTCCCGGCCGACCTGTGGGTGCCGGCGACGGACCGGATCGGGCCGGAGCGCGGCGCGCAACTCGCCGTCGGCCTCGCCGGATCGTCCGCCTCGGGCCGGACGACGTGGACGCTCGACGCCTACGGCCGCACCATGCGCGGGCTCGTCGAGTACCGCCCCGGAGCCGTCTTCGCGACGCCGTTCGCGGACTGGCAGGACCTCGTGCTCACCGGGACCGGTCGCAGCGTCGGCCTCGAGGCGTTCGTTCAGCACCGCACGGAGCGCCTCTCGGCGTGGCTCGGCTACACGCTCGCCCGCACGGACCGGCAGTTCGACGGCCTCAACGGCGGCGCGCGCTTCCCCTTCCGCTACGACCGCACGCACGACGTCTCGGCGACGGCCACGCTCTCGCTCTCGCGGCGCTTCGACGTCTCCGCGGCGGTCGTCTTCGGCACCGGCGACGCGGTCACGCTGCCCGTCGCGATCGTCGAGGGCAGCGCCGTCACCGAGTACAGCGGCGGCCAACTGCCGACGAACCCGCTCGCGCAGCCGCTCACCGAGTCCGTCTACGGCCCGCGCAACGGCTTCCGCCTGCCGGCCACGTTCCGCGCCGACCTCGGCGCGACGCTGTACTTCCGCCGCGGACCGCGCCCGCACGCGCTCGCGCTCAACGTCTACAACGCGACCAACCGCAAGAACCCGTTCGCGACGGCCGTCCGCGAGACGTACGACCGCGAGACGGGCACGCAGAGCCGGCGCCTCGTCGGCATCGCGCTCTTCCCGGTCCTCCCGACGCTCTCCTACCAGTTCTCGTTCTGATGCGCCGCTCCGCAGTCTTCCTCGTCCTCGCCGCCCTCGCCGCCGGGTGCGACTTCGCGCCGGTGCTCGACATCGAGACGCCCCCGCACGAGGCGCGCGCCGTCCTCCGCGGCATCCTCGTCGCCGACTCGACTGCGCGCGTCCGCGTCTCGCGCTCCGCCGACCCGTTCGTCGGGTCGCCTCGGGGGCAGGTCCCGACGGCGACAGACGCCGTCGTGACGCTCGTGCGCGGCGGCCTAGCGGAACGCCTCGTGCTCCGGAGCGACACGTGCGGGGGCGGATACGAGTTCGACCCCGACACCGGCCAGAGCGTGTTCGTTGGTGGATACGAGTGCGGAGCGTTCGTCGGCGCGGTCCCGCTCCGGCCTGGCGAGACGGTCACGGTCCGCGCCGAGGTGCCGGGCCTGCCCACGGCCGAGGCGACGGTCACGATTCCCGCCCGCCCGGACCTCGCCGCGACCGAGACGCCGACTGGACCCGACCAGCCGCGTCGAATCGAGGCCCACTTTCCGGACTCGCCCGCAGCCGACCGCTACC
>JANPJI010000685.1:0-1688 GCA_031425425.1 Rubricoccaceae bacterium | reverse complement strand
CGGTAGTGGAGCTTCTCGAAGTCCGGCGTGACGTCCACGACCCAGTTGCCGGCGTGCATGTCGCCGAGCAGGCGCACGAAGCAGCGCTCGTTGAACTTGACGAACTCCTTGGCGAGGCGCACCTGGTCGAAGCGGTTGTCCGGGAGGCGGTCGCGGATGAACGCGTCGCCGGGGATGCCGATGATGTGCTCCTCGATGAGGGTCTGCGTGCCGGGGCGCGCCGCCTCGGAGCCGAGCAGGACCAGGAAGTTGATGTGGTTCGGCGAGAGGACGTGCTCGAGTTCGAGGCCGTACGCGCGGCTCGCGTCCGCCCGCTTGACGTAGAAGTAGTCGAAGTTCTCGTTCAGCCGGTTCACGATGCGGACCCGGAACGGGAGCGTGTTGCCGTACAGGCAGAGGTCGATGCGGTCGATGTAGAGGTGCTCGACGGTGCTGCGGTCGCCGTCGCTCTTGAGCAGCGCGTACGTGAGCCGGAGCGCGTCGTGGATCTCCCGCGTCTCGGACGGCCCGAAGTAGACCGTGCTCCAGAGCGTGTCCACCCCGAAGTCGTCGTAGAGCGGCGTCTGGCCGGCCGTCCGCAGGAGGTCGTCGTAGGTGACGCCGGCCGCGCCGAGGCGCCCGTACCGCCCGAGGTACTCGGCGAAGTGCTCGCCGACGCGGTAGACCGGCTTCTTCTGCGAGATCAGGTTGCGGCGGACATCCACAGAGAGAGGGGAAAAGTGTGGAGGGTGAAGAGCGACGGCCGAACGCCGCTGAGGGTCGGGCTCCACGTCTCCACACGCGACTCTCCAGACGGCATTTCCTTCTCGCGTGTGCGCAAAGTTAGGCCTCGGGTCGGGCGGGCCGATCTATCCTGCCCGCACGCCCCCGCGCCCCGCCATGCCCGTCCCGACCTTCCTCGCCGACCTCATCGCGGCCTTCCTGCCGCTGTTCGTCGCGATCAACATCCCCGGCATCCTGCCGCTGTACATCGGGATGACGGAGCACTTCACGCCGGCAGACCGCAAGCGGCTGCTCGTCCGGGCGCTGTTCGCGGCGCTCACGCTGGCCGTGCTGATGCTCTTCGCCGGCAACGTCATCTTCTCGTCGCTCGGCATCACCGTGGACGACCTGCGGGTCGGCGGCGGGCTGATCCTGCTCACGATCTCGGTGACGGACCTCGCCTTCGGCGACGTCATCAAGAAGCGCCGCGGCGGCGACAAGAGCGAGCGGCGGCGCTTCGAGGAGGCCGGCGAGGCGTCCCACGCGCCCGAGCCGCATCCGCCGGTGGACCTGCCGGTCGTCCCGCTCGGCATCCCGCTCATCATCGGGCCGGGGGCCATCACGACGATCCTCATCGCCGAGGGCCAGTTCGGCGGCGTGGTGACGCTGGGCGGCATCGCGCTCAACCTGGCGCTCGTGTTCGTCGCGTTCACGTTCGGCCCGCGCCTGATGGCCGTCTTCGGGCCGGACACGTCGAAGGCCGTCGCCAAGGTGGCGAGCCTGTTCCTGGCCGCCATCGCTGTCGCGATGATCCGCGGCGGCATCATCGGCATGGTCGCGGCGCTGTAGAGTGGCTGGGGTATAGCCCAGGCCGCCCAGCGTGCGCCTCGCCGCGTGCGCCTCGCCGTATCTCGACCGACCACCCCTGAATATGTCATCCTGAACTCGATTCAGGATCTGTCTTTTCTTCGACACGTCTGAAAAGG
>JANPJI010000684.1:0-4263 GCA_031425425.1 Rubricoccaceae bacterium | reverse complement strand
CGGCCGCGCGCCCGGCCCGCGCCACCCGCCCGGCCGCGCCCTGCGCTACCTCCGAGGCCGCGCGCGGCGCGGAGCCGCTCACCGAAGTCCTCCAGGACACGTGGGACGGGGCGGACTGGGCGCTCGTCACGCGCGGCCGCTACGCCTACGACGCCGCCGGGCAACCGACCGTCATCGCCACCGACGTCCGCCTCGGGGCGGGCTGGGCACCCGACGTCGAGGACCGCTACGCCTACACGGCCGGCCGCCTCGCGCTCCACGAGAGCCGCTACTGGGTCGGCACGGACGAGATCCGCGACTACCGCGAGACGTACGCCTACGACGACGCCGGTCGCGTCGCGGCCTACGTCTACGAGTTCGGCACGCCGACGGGCTGGGAGAAGGTCGGCCGCGCCCTCCCGACGTACGACGCCGCCGGCCGGCCCGCCACCGTTCTCTCGCAGGCGTGGAACGCGGGCGCGTGGGACGACTTCGGGCTCGAAACGTACGCCTACACCGCCACGGGCCGCCTCGCCGAGTCCGTCGCCGCGCTGTGGGACGGGGCCGCCTTCCAGCCCACCGGCCGCCAGACGCTGGCCTACGACGCCGCGACGGACTCGCTGGCGCTGTGGACCTTCTTCGCGCCCGACGGAGCCGGCTGGGCTGAGACCAGCCACGACGCCTACACCCGCGACGCCACCGGCCGGACGACCGAGCGCTTCGCGCAGGCCGTCGAGAACGGGGTGCTCGTCAACGTGCTCCGGGACCGCTTTACGTACCGCGCCGCGACCGGGCTCGACGTGACGTTCGCCGAGAGCCGGACGTGGGACGGGACGGACTGGGGGTCGGGCTTCCGCGAAACGCTCGACTACGACGCCGCGGGCCGGCTCACGACCTACACCTACCGCTTTACCGAGACGCCCGGCGAGACGTTCGCCGACACCTTCCGCGACCTCTACACGCTCGACGACGCCGGCCGCCGCGTGGCCTTCCTCTACCAGCAGGGCACGCCGGGGGGCTGGGCCGACGCCGCGCGGGCCGTGTACGCCTTCGACGCCCTCGGCCGCCCGAGCGTCGACATCGACGAGTCGTTCGACGGGACGGCGTGGGCGTACTCGCGGCGCCTCCGCTACGGCTACGGCGGGAGCGTTGCCGGGGAGCCGGCGGCCGGCGCGGCGCGGCTGTCGCTCGCCGCGGGTCCGAACCCGGCGCGCGGGACGGTCCGCGTGGCGTTCGCGCTCGACGTGCCCAGCGAGGCGACGCTGGACGTGTTCGACGTGCGCGGCCGGCGCGTCGCGCGCCTCCTCGGCGGGGCGCAGCCGGCGGGCGCGCAGACGGTCGTGTGGGACGCCGCGGGGGCCGCGCCGGGCGTCTACACGCTCCGCCTCGTCGCGGGCACGGTGGCCGTGAGCCGGGCCGTCACGGTCGTACGATGAGACCTAGCGGGCCGCCATCTGGGACTCGCGGAACAGGCCGTACGGGTTGATGGGCGTCCCCCGCCCGCTCCCGCCGACGGAGAGGACCTGGAAGTGGAGGTGCGGCCCGCGCGCGTTGCCCGTCGCACCGACCGTTCCGAGGCGGTCGCCGCGGCGGACGACCACGTGCTCGGTGATGCCCGGCTCGTAGCTGTCCATGTGCGCGTAGTAGTAGTCCGTCCGGCCGTCGGCCGAGCGGAGGTAGAGCGTGCGCCCGCCGAGGGCGTTCCACGTCGTCCGGGTGACCGTCCCGTCGGTGACGGCGACGAGCGGCGTCCCGGTGGGAGCCGCGATGTCGATCGCGTGGTGCGTCCGGCCGCCCGAGCGGGGCGCGGTGAACGTGTCGCGGAGGCTCTGCGGGTCGATCCCTACGACCGGCATCAGCAGGCCGCCCGACGAGGGCACAGCGACGGCTGGCGGACGCGCGGCGACGCGCGGCGGAAGAGGGAGCGGACGTGGCGCGGGCCGGGGCGTCTCGCGGCGCGCGCCCTCGCTGCGGCGTCCCGCCCACCCGTTGGCCCCGCCGCCGGTCGTGGAGCACGCCGACAGGCCGACGGCCAGCAGGAGCACAGCGGCGCAGGCGCGCGCGGAGGGGAGTCGGGACGGCAGAGCCGGGGCGATCGGAAAAACAGACGACATGTCGGCAGCGTGTGTGTTGGGGGACGGCCGGGAGAATACCCCCGGCTGGAGGCCATACGGGCCGTCTAGCCCACTAACGGGGCTTTCGGTCACCCGGTGCGCGCTCGGCGTCCGACAGTCCGGCCCACCACGCGGCGTACTCGGTGTTGTGCGGCGCTTTCCGGTTGACGTCCTCGCCGTCCCACCACGTGGGTCCGCGCTCGCCGAGCGCCACCTTGGCCGCGTGGACGCGGGCGCGCGCCTCGCGCTCGGCCTCGGGGTCGCCGGCCCGCTTCGCGGTTCCGACATCGCGGCGGGCCGTCATCAGGTCACCGACGAGGCGCTCGCGCTCGGCGGCAGGAAGGTCGGGGTTCGAGCGCCGCCACAGCCGTCCGCCGTGGACGAAGTAACGGCCGTCGGGAGTCTGCGGGAGCGAGTCCGTCACCGGAGCGGAGAAGGCGAGGCGGAAGGTCGCCCCCGCCAGCAGGCCCGGCTAGGCCCGCGCGATCTGCAGGACGTCGGCGATCTCCTCGGCGCGCGGGAGCGCGACGTCGGTCTCGCCCGAGTTGAGCACGTCGAGGTAGAACCGGGCGAAGGCGAGGCGCTCGGCCGGCGTCGCGTCGGCGGCGTCGGTGAGGTCGCACACGGCGGCGAAGGCGGCGTCCGGGAGCGTCTCCGAGACGTAGCGGTCGAGGAGGAGCGCGAAGGCGTGCGGGCGCGCGGCGGTCGTAGCAGTCGTCATGGCAAAGCGAGGAGGGAGAGCGTTGACCGTCCCTTCACAAGTGCCGTGCCATCGACCCGCACCCCGGCAGAAACAGGGCAGGAGCGCCTCAGCGCGCGTCGCGCGTCCCCGAAAGGGAACGCGGGCGTTACCATTCCGCCTTCTGCCCGGCCCGAGGCCGTTCTGCACCCGTGTCCGCCACGCCCAGGCCGTCGATCCTCTACCGCGCCCTGCGCGGAATCGTACGGACCGCCCTGCAGCTGTTCTTCCGCGAGATAGCCGTCACGGGCCAGCACCACGTCCCTGCCGACCGCGGTGGACTGCTCGTGGCGTGGCACCCCAACGGAGTCGTGGACCCGGCCGTGATCCTGAGCCGCTTTCCGCGGCGGCTCGTGTTCGGCGCGCGCGCCGGGCTGCTCCGGTGGCCACTCGTCGGGGCACTGATGCGCGGGCTGGGGACAGTCCCGATCTACCGCGCCGAGGACGCGCGCGGAACGCCCGGTGCCGACGCCGAGGCCGCCCGGCGCGAGGCGAACCAGCGGAGCCTGGACGCGCTCGCGGCCGAGGCCGCGGCGGGCTCGTTCACGGCCCTCTTCCCCGAGGGCCAGAGCCACGACCACGCCCACCCGACGCCGATCCGCTCGGGCGCGGCGCGCCTCTACGCCCGCGCGCTCGTGCTCGCGCAGGGCGGCCCCACGCCGGCCCTAATCCCCGTCGGGCTCCATTACGATGCCAAGGCCACGTTCCGCTCGCGCGCGCTCGTCACCTTTCACCGGCCGCTCGTCGTGCCGGAGCCGCTCCTCGCGCGCCTCGGCGGCTCGCCCGAAGCGGCCGACACGCACGGGGCCGTGCAGGAGTTGACGGACGCCATCGAGCACGCCCTCGACCGCACCACGTTCGCCGCCGACGACTGGGGCCTCGTCCGGACGA
The DNA here is from genome assembly GCA_031425425.1 of Rubricoccaceae bacterium. Classification (GTDB taxonomy): domain Bacteria; phylum Bacteroidota; class Rhodothermia; order Rhodothermales; family Rubricoccaceae; genus DASVSE01. Next base: position 540 of record JANPJI010000684.1, on the reverse strand, counting down.
TGCACCGCGCGCGGACGCTCATCCGCGCCGAGGACGCCGTCCGGACCGACGTGCGCGTCGCGCCCGAGTCGTCGGCCGAGCGGGCGCTCGGGTTCGCCCAGATCTGGACCGGCTACCGCGCGCGCCGGGCGACGCACCCCGCCGAGATCGCCGCGCTCCGCGCCGAAGTGGACGCCTACGACCGCGGCCTCCGCGCGCTCGGCCTCGACGACGCCGACCTCGACCGGCCGCCGCGCGCGACAGGCGGGCCGACCCTGGGGCTCATCCTCGCCGCCCTCCTCACGCTCCCGTTCGCAGCCGTCGGCTTCGCCGTCAACGCGGCCCCGCACCGGCTCCTGCGGCACCTCGCGCCGCGGTTCTCGAAGGCCGAGAAGGACATGGCAACGGTGAAGCTGTTCGGCGGGCTCGTGCTCTACCCCGCCGCGTGGGCCATCGCAGGCGTCGCCGCGGCGCTCCTCCGCTCCCGCGTCGACGTCCCGTTCCTGCCCGCGTCGCCCATCGCGACGGGCCTGCTCGTGGTCGCGCTGAGCGCCGTCGGGG
>JANPJI010000683.1:0-4165 GCA_031425425.1 Rubricoccaceae bacterium | reverse complement strand
GTCGCCGAGGCCGCCGTTCGGGTAGGCCGCGCTGCCGTCGTTGGAGCCGGCCTGCGAGGCCCCGTAGACGGCGTCGCGGTAGCGGAGGCCCGAGTTGTAGATCTGGCGGACGAACCCGAGCTCGGCCCCGGCCTGCGTCGGTGGGACGTCGCCCTCGTCGTAGAACTGGCCCGTCTCGGCGAGGCGCGCGAGCTGCCCGGCGTCCGAGAAGCTCATCCCCAGCGCCCCGCCCGCGCCGCGGACGAGCAGCGACGACGCGCCGCCGATGCGAACCGCGACGGGAAAGTCCAGCGGCGTCTGAACGTGGCCGGGGTACGCGCGGTCCACGTAGCGGCCCGTCCAGCCGTCGGCCCGGACCTCGTCGGCGTCGCTGGCGGAGGCCCAGACGTCGGTGGAGCGGAAGTGCGAGCGGCTGTGGCTCGGGTAGCCCGCCGAGTGGACGACCGCGAGGTCGCCCCGGCCCCACACGGGCGCGAGCGCGGCCATGGCCCCGTTGAGGCCGTAGTCGGCGTCGAGCGTCAGCAGCGAGGACGCCGGCTGCGCGATCGTCGGGCGGCGGCTGTAGTACGCGCCGCTCGTGTACGGGACGACCATGTTGAGGCCGTCGTTGCCCCCGCCGAGCTGGATGACGACGAGCACGCGCTCGGTCTCCGTCCCGCCGAGCATCTGCAGCAGCGGCGTGTGCGACGACGCGCGGACGGTGCGCGCCTGGGCGCCGGTCCCGAGCACGAACGCCCCGGCCGCGGCGGCCGTCGCCTGCGAGAGGAAGTCGCGGCGCGTCCACGAGGCGTGGTCGCGGGCGTGGGCCGCGCCGTGGGCCAGCGAGATCGCGCGCCCGGCCGGCCGGGCCGGGCCGTCCGCGTGTGCACCGTGGGTGTGCGGGTGGGCGTGGGTGTCGCACATCGGCGTCAGACGAGCTGGTACTCGGGCAGGTTGACGAGGGCCGACAGGAGCTCGCGGAGCCGCTCGCGCGCCGTCGCAGGCGACGTGAGCACGATCTCGGCCCAGAAGTCCATCCGCTCGGGCCGCGGGTACTCGTCCGGCACGCCGTCGAGCAGCGTCGCCTCGGCGAGGGCCTCGGCCGCCAGCGCGCCCATCGGCGCGGCGAGCAGGTGCGCCGCCATGTCGCGGGCGATGGCGTAGGGGTCTGTCCGGTCCGAAAGCTGGTCCACGAGCGGGAGCGCGTCGTACCGCGCGAAGGCCGCCCCGCCGTAGACGGCCGCCTCGGCGAGGCCGCGGCGCTCCGGGACGGTCCCGGTCGTGATCCACGCGCGGTACTCGAGCGGGTCGTCGTAGCCCGGCCAGCCCTCGACGGACGGCGGGTTGAGCACCTCCTGCCCGAGCGACTCGGTGGCCGTTCGGGTAAGCTCCTGAATGCCCGGCGAGACGGGGATGCCGAGCTCGCGGGTGACGCCGATGATGAGTTCGACCGGGCTCTTGAGCCGCGCCCCGACAACGGCGGCGTCGTAGAAGTGCGCGCTCGCCAGCAGCGCCCGCAGGGCGGCGGCGACGTCGTAGCTCGTCTGCTGGAGCAGCGCCGCCAGTTCGGCCACGACGCCCGCGTTGGGCACGGGGTGGACGAACCACGCGTAGAGCTTTCCCGCCAAGAAGTGCGCGACGGCCGCGCCGCGCTGCTCGAAGATCAGGCGCACGACGTCGTCGTAGCCCCACGCGCCGGTCTGGCCGAGGTACGTCTTCTGCCCCGCATCGTGGCGCGTCGAGCGGAACTCGCCGCGCAGAAGCGCCTCGTTGACGACCCAGCCCGTGAGCGCGCGTGCGCCCTCGCGCACGTCCGTCTGGGTGTAGTTCGGCGTCCCGTCCGGCCCGTTGATGCCGACTGTGAACAGCTCCAGCACCTCGCGGGCGTAGTTCTCGTTGAGGCTGCCGGCGCGGTTGGTCTCGTTGTCGAGAAAGCGCAGCATGGCCGGGCGCGTCCCGATGCCCTGCACGAGCGGGCGGAACGGGCCGACGGCGCGGGCGCGCAGGAACGTGAGGTACTCGACGGCGAACGCGGCGTGGCGGTAGACGGCGTGTCCGGTCGCGAAGTGGTCGTGCCAGAAGAGCGTCATCTTCTCGCGGAGCCCGCCGGCGGCCATCTCGGCGTACCACGCGCGCTGCCACTGGTAGAGCCACTCGGTGTTGGTGCCGTCGTTGGCGGTCGTCTGCGTCGCCCACGCCGGCGCGTCCGGCAGCGGGCGCGTGCGCGCTGCCTCGACGAGAGCACTCACGGCGGCCGTCGCGTTCCCGCGGACGACCGCAGCGACGACGTCGGCCCGCGATCCGCCGACGTGCGTCCGTCTGACGAGGTGCGCCGCCTCGCGGACGGTCCACGGGCCGGCGTACGGCGCGAGTGTCGCCGGACTCGACGCGTGGGAGTGAACGACGGACGCCGCGTCGGGCCGTGCGAAAGGCATCGAGGCGCGGCGGGCGGTGCCCAGGAAGGCGCGGCGGTCCATGGCGGATGGGGCGAGAAGAACCCGGTCGTCCCGGCGGCCTCGTCCGAGACCCTCCGGATCCCGAGTGTCGCCCGCGCGCCTGCTCGGCGTAAGTCCTTTGCGTTGAACGGGCAAGACGGGATTCTCTCTGTTCCAGAGGCCGGAACTGACGCCCATCCGTGGCCGTCCGCTGGCGTCTCGCAGTCTGAGGTGCCATCTTGGGCGGTTTGGCGGCCGGACCGGGGCGCTCCGCCCGGGACCGTTCGGGAACGCGCGCGACGGGAATCGCGGCCGACCGAGCAGACTGCAACCGGCCGCGGCGCGCCTCGTAGCTCGCCCTTTCGCCTCTCCCACCGCCGCATGTCCGACCCGCTCGCCGTCCGCACCGAGGGGCTCGCCAAGACGTACGGGACGAAAGCGCCGGTCCACGCGCTCCGTCCGCTCACGCTGAGCGTCGGCCCCGGCGAGGTGTTCGGGCTGCTCGGGCCGAACGGGGCGGGCAAGACGACGCTCGTCAAGCTCCTGCTGGGGCTCGCGCGGCCGACTGCCGGCACGGCCGCCGTCCTCGGCGTGGACGTCGCCCGGCCCGAGGCGCGCCTGCCGACGGGCTACCTGCCCGAGGGACACCGCTTCCCGCCGTTCGTCACCGGCCGCGAGGCGCTCGACCTGCTCGCGCGGATGCACGGCGTCTCGGCTGCGGACCGCGCCGCGCGGGCGCCCTCGCTCCTCGACCGCGTCGGCCTCTCGGATGCCGCAGATCGGCGCGTGGGGACGTACTCGAAGGGCATGCTCCAGCGCCTCGGCATCGCCCAGGCGCTCATGAACCGCCCGCGCGTCGTGTTCCTCGACGAGCCCACCGACGGCGTGGACCCGGTGGGCCGCCGCGAGATCCGCGACCTCATCGACGGCCTGCGAAGTGAGGGCGTGACGGTCTTCCTCAACTCGCACCTGCTCTCCGAGGTCGAGCGCGTGTGCACCCGCGTAGCGATCCTGGACCGCGGCGTGCTCGTCCGCGAGGGCACCGTCGAGGCGCTGACGCTCCAGGGCCGCGCGTGGCGCGTCCGCTCGACGCCCGTCCCGGCCGACGTCCGCGCGCGCCTCGGTGCCGCCTTCCAGCCCGACACCACCGAGACGCCTGCTGCTGCGCCCGACACGACGCTCGTCCGCCACGTCCTGACCGTCCCGGACCGGCCCGCGCTCAACGCCGCCCTCGACGCGCTCCGCGCGGCGGGCGTCGAGGTCGAGGCCGTCGAGCCGCTGCGGCAGTCGCTCGAAGACCTCTTTGTCGATGTCGTGACGCACCCCGAGGCCCCCGCTGCCACCGCCCCTGCCCGATGATCGGACTGCTGCTGCTCACCCTCCGCGAGCTCCGCGCGCGCAAGGTCATCGTCGGCCTCTTCGTCGTCGCGACGGCCGTGTGGCTCGCGCTCGCGCTCGCGCTCCAGCTCGACATCGTCGACGGCTCGCTGACGGGCATCCGCGTCTTCGGCAGCGCGCAGGCGGTCGAGGCCGAAGCCGTGACGGACCCCGAGACGGGCACCGCCGTCGTGGACTCGGCCTCAGGCGAGGCCGTCACACGGCAGCCCGACTCGCCGCCGTTCGGGTCCAACCCACTCGAGCAGTTCGTCTTCGGCGCACAGGCGTTCGTCGCCGGGGCAGCGTGCTGGGTCGGCATCCTGCTGTGCCTCTTCGCGACCGGCGGGCTCGTGGCGAGCCTCGTGGAGCCGGGG
>JANPJI010000682.1:0-2225 GCA_031425425.1 Rubricoccaceae bacterium | reverse complement strand
GCCTCGGCGAGGCGCGCGAGGACGGGGACCGTGTTGGACGCGTCGCCGCACCAGTCCGCCGACAGCACGAGCAGGTGCCACGTGCCGGGCACGGCCATGGCGCGGGCGAGCAGGTCGGCCGGGACGGCGAACCGTTCGTAGATGCCGTGCCAGAGGTCGACGTTGTCGGCGGCCGTCGGGAGGAACGCCTCGTAGGAGACGCCCTGCTGCCAGTCGGCCGCGCGGGAGACGGGTTCGGAGACGAGGTGCGTGGTGTCAGAGAGCATCGCGGGGATCGGTCGGGGGACGCAGGCCGAACGAGGCGCGGCGCTCAGGGATTCCCGCCCGGCGCGACGGACGCGGCTCCTGCCGGGTCTTCACCGAGGACGAGGCAGCCCGCGCGCGTCGAGTGGTCCACAACGCGTGCGTCCGGCGGCACGCCGCGGAGCAGCCAGAGGATGAGCGCGTCGCCGCCGGCGGCGAGCGTGAACAGGAGCGCGAACGCGAGCAGCGGACCGGAGCCGGTCGCGAGGGCCGCCGCAGCCGGCACGAGCCCGAGCGCGACGCCGGGCGTCGCGGCACCGATCCGATAGGCCCGCGCCGGCATCGGCGCGGAGCAGTGGGCGTAGGGCGTCAGCACCTTCCAGTTGAACCCGAGGCGCACCGCGCCAGGCGGCAGGCGCGCCGAGGCGCGCCACGCGATCGCGTGCAGCCCCTCATGCGCGAGCACGCCGACGACAAGTGCTGCGAGCGCCAAGGCCGGCCGGTCTGCCCACCACACCGCGCCGTCGGCGACGGCCGCCCAGCCCCACGCCAGCCCGAACGGGACGACGAGAAGCGCGAGCAGCGGAACCGCGAGCACGAGCGCGTAGGCGTTGGCCGCGACGAGCGAGGCAGAGCGGTCGGCCGGGGCGGCGCTCACCGGGTCACCCCGCCGAGGTTGAGCGCGACCACGCCGAGGACGATCAGCACGACGCCGGCCACCTTCAACGCCGTCATCGGCTCGCCAAATACGCTCACGCCCAGGATGGCCACCGCAGCCGTTCCGACGCCGGCCCAGACGGCGTACGCCACGCCGAGCTCGATCCGCCGGACGGACACGGCCACGAGTGCGAAGCACACGGTGTAGGCCACGAACATGGCCAGCGCCCAGCCCGGCCGTCGGAACCCGTCGGATAACTTCATCGCCACCGTTCCAGCGACCTCGAAGACGATCGCGAGCGCGAGGTACAGCCAGTGCATGAAAGGACCCGTGCGGGCTACTCCCACTCGATGGTGGCCGGCGGCTTGGACGAGATGTCGTAGGCGACGCGGTTGATGCCGCGGACCTCGTTGATGATCCGGTTCGAGGCGCGCGCGAGGACCTCGTACGGGAGGCGCGCCCAGTCCGCCGTCATGCCGTCCGTGCTCGTGACCGCCCGGAGGCAGACGGCCTGCTCGTACGTCCGAAAGTCGCCCATCACGCCGACCGTCTGGACGGGCAGCAGGACCGCGAAGGCCTGCCAGACGTTGTCGTATTCGCCCGACGTCTGGAGCTCGTCGAGCCAGATCGCGTCCGCCCGGCGCAGCAGGTCGAGGCCAGCCGCGGTGACCGCGCCGAGGTGGCGCACGGCGAGGCCCGGCCCGGGGAACGGGTGCCGCCCGACGATCGCCTCGGGCACGCCGAGCGCGCGCCCGACGGCGCGGACTTCGTCCTTGAACAGCTCGCGGAACGGCTCCAGCAGCTCGAACCCCAGCTCCTCGGGCAGCCCGCCGACGTTGTGGTGCGTCTTGATCGTCGCCGAGGGGCCCTTGAACGAGACCGACTCGATGACGTCCGGGTAGAGCGTGCCCTGAGCGAGAAAGCGCGGCTTGCGGCCGAGGCGCGCGGTCACGGCGAGCGTCTCCTGCTCGAAGACCTCGACGAACGTCCGCCCGATGATCTTGCGCTTCTCCTCGGGGTCGGCCACGCCGGCGAGGCGCGACAGGAACCGCTCGGACGCATCGACGGCCACCAGGTCGATCTCGAACCCGTCGCGGAACGTGGCCTGGACTTGCTCGAACTCGCCCGCCCGCAGCAGCCCGTTGTCCACGAACACGCACGTCAGCCGGTCGCCGACGGCGCGGGCGATGAGGGCGGCGGCGACGGACGAGTCCACGCCGCCGGAGAGGCCGAGGATCACGTGGTCGTCGCCGACGAGGGCCGCGATCTCGGCCGTCTTGTCGTCGATGAACGAGCCCGTCGTCCAGTCGCCGCGGCAGCCACA
>JANPJI010000681.1:0-6947 GCA_031425425.1 Rubricoccaceae bacterium | reverse complement strand
GTCGATGGCCGGCTCGATGTCTTCAATGCGGACGCGGTCGAACGGGGGGACGCCGCCGGCGGGGCCGGACCAGTCGGCGAGGAGCGGGTTCAGCGGGGAGTCGGGCGGGGACACGGCTGGCGTGGAAAACGGAAGGGCGGGAGTCTACCTCGTCCGCGGCGCGTCGGGCGCGTCGGCGGAAACCTGCCCGGCCCGGAGCGGCTTTACGCGGCCCCCCTCTCTCCATCCCTTCCCGATGCCTCTCCCCACCGCCCTCGCCGCCGCCGGCCTCGGCTGGGCCGCCGGCATGCGCAGCATGACCGCGCCGGCCGCCCTCGCCCACGTCCTCGCGGACCGATTCTCGCGCCCTAGCCTCCAGCCGGCCCGCCTGCTCGCCTCTGGGCGCGTCGCCGGCCTGCTGAAGCTCGCCGCGGCGGGCGAATACGTGGGCGACAAGATGCCGTTCGCGCCGGACCGGACGGCACTTCTCCCACTCGGCGGGCGCCTCGGGGCCGGCGCGCTCGTCGGTGCAGCCATCGCCGTGGCGCGACGCGAGAGCCCGTGGATGCCGGCCGCCGTCGGGGCTGCCTCGGCCGTCGCGTCGTCGTTCGTGATGGTGCGGGCGCGCAAAGCGCTGCCCGAGGCGCTCGGCGTACCCGACCTGCCCGTCGCCGTCGCGGAGGACATCGCGGCGGCCGCGCTGAGCCTCACCGTCGCCCGGAGCGCGTTCGGGTGAGGGCACCCGAGGGGGTGGCTCAGAGGCGCGTCAGCGTCGAGTCGGCCGGGGCCGCGCGCCGGCCGCCGACGGACCGGGCGACGACCGTCACGGTGTCGAGCGGGATCTGGCCGAGCGGCGTGTCCAGGTACGGCTTGGCGACGACGCGGACGCGCGACGGGTCCGCGCTGCGCCCCGCCACGGCGAGCGCCATCCGGAGCAACTCGGCGACGTTGTCGCCGGCGACCTCGACGAGGTCCACGTCGACGGGCACGACGAACGAGGTCGAGTCGCCGGGCGCGATCGTCGGCCCGCGGTCGACCGTCCCGGAGGCCGCCTCGCGGTCATCGAGGTAGAGCGTCCAGTCGAACCGCGTGAGGCGTGCCGCCGGGTTGTCCGCCGGGTTCCGCGCCCCGACGACGAGCCCGAACCGCAGCGGGAGGGACCCGCGGAGCGCGCCCGCCGCGAGGACGGCAAGGCCCGCCGGGCCGATGTCGCCGACGGCCTCGACGCCGTCCAGCGAGACGCCCGCGAGCACGGCGTCCTGCACGCCGACGAGGCCGAAGTCGACCGCGCGCAGCGCGCGCGTCTCGCTCACGGACCGGCAGCCGGCGAGCCCGACAGATGCGGCCATACCGGCGGCGAGGAGGAGAAGCATCAGGCGCCACGGGCGCAGCGAGTGGAACATGGGTCGAGAGGGCAGGAGAGAGGGGAGCGGCTGCGCGCGGCCACCGCGACACCAACTCGGCTCGGGCCGAGAGGTGCCCCGGCGGGAGCGACCGGCGGCCACATTCGCCGTCGCGGGAGGGACCCGCGCCCGGTCCCCGCACGTACCCTTCACACTCACGCAACCCGCGCCGCCATGCTCTCGGACAATGCCGCGTTCGACTTCGTCATCGTCGGGGCTGGCTCGGCGGGCTGTGTGCTCGCCAACCGTCTCTCCGAATCGGGCCGCGACCGCGTGCTCCTCGTCGAGGCCGGCGGGCCGGATACGGACAACAACATCCACATCCCGGCGGGCTTCGCGAAGCTGTTCCGCAGCGCCCACGACTGGAACTACCGGACCGTCCCGCAGCGCCACCTCGGCGGCCGGCGCCTCTATCAGCCGCGCGGCAAGATGCTCGGCGGGTCGTCGTCGATCAACGCGATGATCTACATCCGCGGCGCGCGGCACGACTACGACGGCTGGGCGGCGGCCGGCTGCACGGGCTGGAGCGCCGACGACGTCGAGCCCTACTTCCGGCGGAGCGAGGACAACGCGCGCGGCGCGAGCGAGCACCACGGGGCGGGCGGGCCGCTGAGCGTGCAGGACCTCCGTGCGCCGTCCGACCTCTCCGACGAGTTCGTCCAGGCGGGCGTCGAACTGGGCTACGCGCGCACCGACGACTTCAACGGGCCGTCGCAGGACGGCTTCGGGCCGTACCAGGTCACGCAGCGTGGTGGGGCGCGGTGCAGCGCGGCCAAGGCGTTCCTGGAGCCCGCGCGCGGCCGCGCCAACCTCACCGTCGAGACGGGCGTCCACGCGCACCGGGTCGTGGTCGAAGATGGCCGCGCGGTGGGCGTCGTGCTGGAGCAGGACGGGCAGGAGCGGACCGTCCGCGCCGCGCGCGAGGTGATCGTCTCGGCCGGCTCCTTCGGGAGCCCACACCTGCTGCTGCACTCGGGCATCGGCCCGGCCGCGCACCTCGCCGAGTGGGGCGTCGAGACGCTCGTGGACCGGCCAGGCGTCGGCGCGAACCTCCAGGACCACCTCGCCTGCGGCGCGGCCTACTCGACCACGCACGCCGGCACGCTCGACGTCGCCGAGTCCCTGAGGCACGTCGGCGCGAACCTGTTCAACTACCTCGTCCGCAAGACCGGCCCGTTCTCGAGCAACGTCGGCGAGGCAGGCGGGTTCGTCCGCTCCGACGAGAGCCGGGCGGCCCCGGACGTCCAGTTCCACTTCGCGCCGGGCTTCTTCCTCGAACACGGCTTCCGCAACCCCAAGGGCAAGGCTGGCTACTCGATCCTCGGGCTCGTGCTCGACCCCGCGAGCCGCGGGACGGTCCGCCTGGCGAGCGCCGACGCCCGCGAGCACCCGGCGGTCGACCCGAACTACTTCGACGACGAAGTCGACGTCCGCCGCTCCGTGTGGGCGTTCCGGCTCACGCAGCGCCTCGGCGAGGCAGCGGCCTTCGCCGCCCACCGGACCGGCCCCTTCGAGCCCGAGCGCCACCTCGGCACCGACGCCGAGATCACGGCCTTTCTGCGCGCCCACTCCGAGACGCTCTACCACCCCGTCGGGACGTGCGCGATGGGCACGGGCCCAGATGCCGTCGTGGACCCCGATCTGCGCGTCCACGGCCTTGACGCGCTCCGCGTCGTCGACGCCTCGGTCATGCCGACCATCACGAGCGGCAACACCAACGCGCCGACGCTCATGATCGCCGAGAAGGCCGCCGACCTCATCCTCGCCCGCACACCCGCCGCCGTCGCGGCCTGACTCCGATGCCCACACAAACCGCCGCCGCGCCCCGCACCGGGGCCATGTCCATCCCCGAGGCGCCGCCGTCCGTCCCGCCCTCGTCCACGGCCGACGTGGACCGGTCGCTCGCCGACCTCCGCGCGCACGCCGACGAGTGGGCGCGCCTGCCGATCCGCGACAAGGTGAAGCTGCTCTGGAAGCTGCGCCGCGCGGCCGACCGCGCCGCCGGCGCGTGGGTCACGGCCGCGAGCGCCGCCAAGGGCCTCGCCAAGGGCGACCCGCTCCGCGGCGAGGAGTGGTCGTCCGGCCCGTGGGCCTTCATCAACTACCTCGGGCCGCTCGAGAAGACGCTCCGCGCGGCCGAGCGCGGCCGGCTCGCCGACCTCGTCGAGGGGAAGACGCGGACGCGGCCGGACGGCCAGGTCGTGGCGCGCGTGATGCCCGACGGGCTCTACGACCAGCTCCTGTTCTCCGGCTTCGCCGTCGACGTGTGGATGCAGCCCGGCGTGACCGAGGCGAGCCTGCCGGGCACGATGGCGACGTTCTACGCCGAGAAAGACCCCGCCGGCAAGGTGGCCGTCGTGCTCGGCGCGGGCAACATCGCGAGCATCGCCCCGCTCGACGTGCTGTACAAGCTCTTCGCCGAGGGCCAGGTGGTGCTCCTCAAGCTGAACCCGGTCAACGAATACCTCGCGCCGGTCTTCGAGGGCGTCTTCGCGGACCTCATCCGGGCCGGCTACGTCCGCCTCGCGACCGGCGGCGTGGCTGTCGGCGAGCACCTCACGCGGCACGCCGAGGTGGACGAGATCCACGTCACCGGCAGCGCGGCCACCCACGACGCGATCGTCTACGGGACCGGCGACGCGGGCAAAAAGAGGAAGGCGGCGGACACGCCCGAGATCGACACGCGCGTCACGAGCGAGCTCGGCGGCGTGAGCCCGTGCCTCGTCGTGCCCGGCCCGTGGACCCCCGCCGACCTCGCGTTCCAGGCCGAGCACGTGGCGACGCAGAAGACGCACAACGCGGGCTTCAACTGCATCGCGAGCCAGGTCCTCGTCCTGCCCGAGGCGTGGGACCTCGCCGACGACTTCCTGCACGCCGTCCGCCGCGCCCTCCGCGACGCCGCCGGGCGGATGGCCTACTACCCCGGTGCCGACGACCGCGCCGCCGCCCTCCGGGCCGCCTACCCGAGCGCCGAGACGCTCGGCGCGACGGGCTCGCTCACGCTCATCCCCGACGTTCCGGCCGTCCGTGACGCTTCGGGGGATGGCGCGTCGGGCGAGCCCGAGTACGCGTTCACGACCGAGTTCTTCGCCTCGGCCCTCGCGGTGACGCGCCTCCCCGGAGCCGACGCTTCCGCGTTCCTCGACGCGGCCGTGGACTTCTGCAACGACCGGCTCGCGGGCACGCTCGGCATGTCGATCCTCATCCACCCGAAGACGATCGCCGAGCTCGGCCCGCGCTTCGAGGACGCCGTCGCGCGACTGCGCTACGGGACCGTCGGCGTCAACGCGTGGTCCGGCGTGGGCTTCCTCATCGCGCAGGCCGCGTGGGGGGCGTTCCCCGGCCACGAGCGGGCGGACATCCAGAGCGGGACGGGCGTCGTCCACAACGCGCTCCTGTTCGACAAGCCGCAGAAGACGGTCGTGTGGGCGCCGTTCGCGCCGTTCCCGCGGTCGGTCCTCGCCGGTGAACTCCACACGTCGCCGCGGCCGCCGTGGTTCGTCACCAACCAGCGCTCCGAGGCGACGATGCAGCTCCTGACGCGCTTCGCGGCGTCCCCGAGCCCGCTCAAGCTGCCCGGCATCTTCGCCTCGGCCCTGCGCGGGTGACGCTCAGGGCCGGACGGCCTCCATCGCGGCGATGACCGCGTCGGTCCGCCGGTTCAACTCGACGTCTGCTGCGCGGCGCGCCGGGTCGGCGTCGTGCCACGCGAGGATCTCCTCGGCCCCGCGCGCAAACGGGATCGTCGCGACGAAGTCTGGCACGGCCCGCTTGATCTTGGTGTTGTCGAAGACCATGCTGTGCGCCTTGTCGCCGAGCAGGCCTGCGCCGCGCTCGGGGTCGAATGCCGCGAGCGTCTCGGAGGGGACGTGGACCAGGCGCGGCGTCGGCGCACCGGCCGCCCGGGCGACGGTCTCGTAGATCTGGTTCCACGTCAGCCACTCGTCGGACGTGATGTGGAACGCCTCGCCGAGCGCGTGCGGGTTGCCGAGCAGGCCGACGAAGCCGCGCGCGAAGTCGCGGTGGTGCGTGAGGGTCCAGAGGGACGTCCCGTCGCCGTGGACGACGACCGGCGCGCCGCGACGCATCCGGTCCACGACCGTGTAGCTGCCGTCGAAGGGGAGCAGCGTCCGGTCGTACGTGTGCGACGGGCGGACGATGGTGACGGGGAACGCCTCGTCGCGGGACGCGCGGACGAGCCGGTCCTCGCAGGCGATCTTGGCGCGCGAGTACGCCCAGAACGGGTTCGCGAGCGGGGTCGACTCGACGACGGGAAGGCTGGCCGGCGGCGTCTGGTAGGCCGAGGCAGAGCTGATGAAGACGTACTGGCCGGTCCGCCCGCGGAACAGGTCGAGGTCGGCCTCGACGTGCTCGGGCGTGAACGCGACCCAGTTCACGACCGCGTCGAACGTCCGGTCGCCGACTGCAGCCGCGGCGGAGGCCGGGTCGCGGATGTCGCCGTGGAGGACGGTCGCGCCGTCCGGGACGGGCCGGCCGGTCTGGCCGCGGTTGAGAAGGAACAGCTCGACGCCGCGCTCGACGGCGAGGCGCGAGCACGCCGCGCTGATGATGCCCGTGCCGCCGATGAACAGGACCCGCATGGTGTCGCCCGCCGTGTCCCCGCAAGCTAGCCGCCGCTCACGGCAGGCACTCGACGCGGCGCGCGGCGACGTGGAGGCGCATGAACGGCACGTCCCCGTCCCCGAGCACCTCGATGATTCCGTTGTGCTGGCGCGTCGCGAAGCCGCTCGGCGGCGCGCCGGGGCACGCTCTGAGGGCGACGTGCCACACGCCGCGGGCGTCGCGCACGTCGAGGCCGTCGCCTGCGGGCTCGGCCGTGAAGCGAGCCGGGTCCTCGCGGTACCACCGCGCCTCGTCGGCCCGCGCCGACGCCTCCCACACGCCCGCGGCGACGGCGAGCGCGGCGTAGACGAGCGCCACGACGGGCACACCGCCGTCGCGCCGCCACGCGCGCACGCTCAGGACCACCGCGGCGACGTGGCACGCCAGTCCGGCCACCCCGAGCGCGACCCCCAGCGGCGTCGCGAGGCTCGGCCGCCCAGAGAAGAAGCCGGCCGCGAGGGCCGCGTACGCCGCCGCGAACAGGACAAACCCGGCCAGGGCGAGCCCCGCGGCGCGGGACGAGCGGGGCGCGGCGGCGGAGCGCGGTTCCATGGTGCGGAGGGGAGGCTCTCAAGGTAGGGGCGGCACAGGGCCGGGAGAACGGCGCGGTGCCGGCGGCGTACGCGCCCGCCATCCGACTCGCTACCATGGCTTTCGAGACCGAGCGCCGCGTCGCCGAGGACGCCGCCCGCGCCGCCGCGGCCTTCATCCGCGCGCACGCCGGGACGATCACCGAGCGCGACGTCCGCTCGAAGACCGTCCACGACCTCGTGACGTTCGTCGACGAGGGCGCGCAGCGGATCATTCTGGAGCACCTCGCGGGCGCGTTCCCGGCCGACGCCGTCGTCGCCGAGGAGAGCGCGGCCGGCGCGGCCGTGCCGACGGCCGGCCGGGTGTGGATCGTGGACCCGCTCGACGGGACGACCAACTTCACGCGCGGCG
>JANPJI010000680.1:0-2010 GCA_031425425.1 Rubricoccaceae bacterium | reverse complement strand
GTGCCCGGCGGCGTGGTCGTCTTCGCGTCCGCGGCGCTGACCGACCTCCCGAACGGCATCCGCCCGTGGCTCGTGCAGCTCGACGCGAGCGGGGCCGTCCTGTGGTCCACCGAGGACACGCTCAGCCGCGAGATCGCGGTTAACTCGGCCATCGTGCCGGGCTTCGTCGCAGCAGACGGCGGGCTGGTCTTCGGCGGCGGGCGCAACACCTTCTCGCAGCCGCAGCGGCCGTGGATTGCCCGTGCCGGGCTCGGCGAAACGGCCGCCGCCGTGGTGCCGGTGCCGGAGGTCGGCTTCGGCTTTCTGGGGACGTACATCGCGGACCTCGTGCCGGCGGCCGGCGGGGCGGCCTTCGCAGGCTACACCGGGCCGGGCGGGAGCGGCTTCCTCCAGCGCCTCTCGCCGGCCGGCGAGCCGCTCGGCGTTACGTCGTTCGACCGGGGGGCGATGGCGGTCGTCCGGGGTGCGGCCCCGCTCGCCGACGGCGGCGTCGCCGTGGCCGGCGAGGACCCCTTCGGCCGTGCCGCCGTGGCGCGGGTCGACGCCGCGGGTGCCGTCCTCTGGGTGCGCTCCTACGAGGACCCGTTCGACGCCCAGGCGCGGGACGTGGCGGAGCTGCCCGACGGCCGCCTGCTCGTGCTCGTGACGCGCGCCGACGCCGTCAGCAGCTACGACACCGAGTCGGCCGTGCTCCTCGTCGGGGCCGACGGAACCTTCGCAGACTGGATGCTCGTCCGCGACGGCTTCTCGGCCGGCTCCCCGGCGTCGCTCTTCCTCACGGCGCTCGACGTGGACCCGGCGGACGGCCGCTTCGTCGCCACGGGCACCGGGCGCGCCTCGGCGGCCGTCTCGTTCGACCTGGTGACGGTCCGCGCCGCGTTCTCGGGCCGGGCGGTGGCGACCGAGGCCCCGCCCACCGCCGCGGAGCTCCGCCTCTGGCCGAACCCGGCGCGCGAGGCCGCGACCGTCGCCGGTACCGCCGGCCGCGCGTGGACGCTCGCTGACGTGCTCGGGCGGACGGTCCGGGTGGGGCGCGGAGACGGGCCGCTCGCCCTCGCCGGCCTCGCGCCCGGCACCTACCTGCTCCGCACCGACGACGGCCTCACGGCGCGCCTGACCGTCGCCCGCTGACCGCCGCCCGTCAGCCCTCGCCGAGCAGGCTCCCGACAGCCGCCCGGGCCTGTGCGGCGAGCGCATCGGCGTCGGCCGCGCCGCCAGGCGGGATCGGGGCACCGACGCGAACGGCCACGCGCCCCGGCCGCGCCGTCCGGCTGCGTTCGTCGAGCAGCGCGTGCGTGTCGCCCACCGCGACCGGCACGACGGGCACGCCCGCGCGGCGCGCGAGCCGGAACGCGCCCGCATAGAACGGCCCCAGCGTGCCGTCGTAGCGCCGCGTGCCCTCGGGAAAGAACAGGACCGACTCGCCGAGCGCGAGCCGCACCGCGGCGGCATCCAGGGCCGCGTCCGATCCGCCGGGCGCGGCGCGGTCCAGGAACACGCACACCGACGCCCGGAGGACCGGCCCGACGAGCGGGAGCCGCGCGAGGGCGGACCGGGCGACGAACAGGAACGGTGCGCGCACGGCGACGAGCAGCACGGGGATGTCCAGCATGGCCCTGTGGTTGGCCACGAACACGACCGGCCCGGCCGTGTCGGCCAGCACGCCCGCCACCTCCGGGACCGCCGTCGTCTCGACGCGCACGCCGGCGAGGGCAAGCGTGGCCCGTGACCACGGCCGCGCCCAGCGCCGGAACGTCGCCACGGTCCGCGAGCGGGAGAGGTCCAGCATGGCCGGCACCCACAGCACGAGCAGGACCGCCGCGTTGGCGGCGAGGACCCACCCGAACCACAGGCGCGCGCGGAGGCCGGGGCGCGGCGGGTCGGCGAGCAGCGTCATCGAGCGAAGGTAGCGGCGACCCGGAGCGCCTCGACGCGGAGCGCCTCGACGCGGAGCGCCTCGACGCGGAGCGCCTCGCGTTCTTCCCCCACCAATCCACAATCACTGTCATC
>JANPJI010000679.1:0-2521 GCA_031425425.1 Rubricoccaceae bacterium | reverse complement strand
GGACTCGCATCCCTCTGGCCCCGGATTTGTCACCCCGAGTCACCACTTGGCACTTCCGTCCAGGCGGTCGGCGACTTCCATAAATGGAGAAAGCCGCCAGAACAGCCCCAGAGGGTCATTCTAGCGGCTTTCTGTCCGTGGAGCGTAGCGGAGTCGACCCGCTGACCTCTTCAATGCCATTGAAGCGCTCTACCAGCTGAGCTAACGCCCCGGCGTCCGTCGGGGAACCCGGCGGGCCGCGAAGATAGGCGGGGGCCGCCGACGCGGTCAATGGAGCCCCGGCGAAGATGCCGCCGCGCCGCGGGATAGCTTCCCCGCATCCTGCCTCCGCCTCGCTGTGACCGACCCTCTCGCCGCCGATCTGCGCCCCGATGCCGGACGCCCGGTTCACGTCGCCAAGTTCGGCGGCACGTCCGTCGGGACGCCCGAGCGGGTCCGCGAGGTCGTCCGGCTGAGCGTCGCGACACCGGCAACGTTCCGCCGCGTCGTGGTGTCGTCGGCCTTCGGGGGCGTCACGGACCGGCTCCTGGCCGCCGTCGACGCCGCGACAGTGCGGGACGAGGTGTGGCGGACGATCCTCGCTGAAGTCCGCCAGCGCCACGCCGGGGCGGTTGAGGCGCTGGCAGCCGATGCCGAGCGGGCGGCCGTCCACGGGCTCCACGACGCCCTCTTCGGCGAGGTCACGGACCTGCTCCACGGCATCTCGTTGCTGCGCGAGTGCACGCCGCGCTTCCGCGACGCGATCGTCTCCGCCGGCGAGCGCGCCTCGGTGCCCGTCGTCGCCGCCGCGTTTCGGGCGATGGGCCACGCGGCTGTGGCCCTCGACGCGACCGCCTTCGTGCGGACCGACGACAGCTTCGGCGAGGCGGCAGTGGACACGCCCGAGACGCACCGGCTCGTCCGCGAGGCCATCGCGGCCGTGCCCGCCGACGCGGTCGCCGTCGTGACCGGGTTCGTCGCCTCGACGGCCGAGGGCGTCACGACGACGCTCGGGCGCTCGGGGAGCGACTACACGGCGACGATCCTCGCGGGGGCCCTCGACGCGGCCGAGTGCGTGATCTGGACCGACGTCGACGGCGTCCTCTCGGCCGACCCGCGCGTGGTGCCCGAGGCGTTCTCGCTGCCCCGGCTGAGCTACGAGGAGGCTGCCGAGCTGGCGCACTTCGGGGCCAAGGTGCTCCACCCGCGCACGATGCGCCCGCTCGTCGCCGGCGGCATCCCGCTGCGGATCGCCAACACGATGAACCCGTCCGCCGAGGGCACGCTCGTCGGACCCGCCGAGGTGCAGACCGCCGGGGGAGGCATCAAAGCGCTCACGGCCGTCCGCAACGTCGCCTTCGTGCGTGTCGTCGGCGCGTCGGTGCTGGAGGTGCCGGACCTCGCCGCGCGCGTCTTCGCCCCGCTCGCCGACGCCGGCGTACCCGTGTTCCTCGTCGCCCAGGCCTCCGCCGAGGGAAGCCTCGGGCTGGCCGTCCGGGAGGCCGATGCCTCGGCGGTCGTGCTGCTGCTCGAACGGGCGCTCGCCCGCGAGATTGACCGCGGCGACGTGCTCGGGGTGACGGTCGAGCGCGGCGCGGCCGTTGTCGCCGCCGTCGGCGCGGCCGTCCACGACGCGCCGGGCCTGGCGGGGCGCATGTTCGCGACGCTCGGCCGGGCGCGCGTCAACGCCCGCGCGCTCGCGCAGGGCGGGGGCGACCACACCGTCTCCGCGGTCGTCTCGGACGCCGACGCGCCCCACGCCGTCCGCGCGCTCCACGAGGCGTTCGCGCTGCGCCGCCTCCGCGCCCACATCGTGATCGTCGGGGCGGGTCGCCTCGGGCGGCGCGTGCTGGCGCTGCTCGCCGCCGAGGCTCCGCGCCTGCGCGCCGCGGGCCTGAACCTGCGCCTAGTCGGCCTGGCCGACTCGCATCGGCTCCTGTGGGACGACGCAGGCCTCGACCCGGCTGCGGCTCCGGACGTCCTTGCCGGTGCGCCGGCCTCCGACCTCGACGCGCTCTCCGCGCGCCTGGCCTCGGCCCGCCTCGAACGGCTCGTCGTCGTCGACGCGACGGCGAGCGAGGCCGTTGCGGTGCGACACACCGCGTGGCTCGCAGCCGGAGTCGCCGTCGTGACCCCGAACAAGGCCGCGACGGCGCGGCCCGCGGCGGCCTGGGCGAGCGCGCACGCCGCCGCCCGCGAGGGCGAAGCGCCGTACCTCTACGACGCGGCCGTCGGAGCCGGGCTGGGCGTCGTGTCGCGCCTGCGCGACCTCGTCCGCACCGGCGACACGGTCCACGCGGTCGAGGGCGTCCTGTCGGGGACGGTCGCGTTCGTGATGAGCCGCCTCCGCGACGGCGGCACCTTCTCCGAGGCGGTCCGCGAGGCGCGCGACGCAGGCTACGCCGAGCCGGACGTCCGCGACGACCTCTCAGGCCGCGACGTCGCGCGCAAGCTGGCCCTCCTGGCCCGCGAGATGGGGCTCGACGCGGACGCCGAGGCGGCGGACGTCGAGTCGCTCGTGCCGGATGGCCTCGTGGACGTC
>JANPJI010000678.1:0-3450 GCA_031425425.1 Rubricoccaceae bacterium | reverse complement strand
CGCCTCCAACCGGACGACGTACACGCCTGGTGCCAGGCCACGCGCCTCGAACCGCGCCTCGTGCGCCCCGGCCGCGCGCTCGCCGTGCGCCAGCACCGCGACCTCGCGCCCGAGCACGTCGGACACCGTGACGCGGACCGGACCCGCCGCGCCGAGCGTGTAGCGGACGCGCCCGCCCGCGGCCCCGACCGGGTTCGGCACCGTTGAAAGCGCCAGATCGGCTGCGGGCGGCGCCTCGGTGGCCACCGGCGCGGCGCCGTAGCGCTGCGCGTACACGCCGAACTCGCTCCCGTCCTGGTCCAGGCTCTCCCACACGACCGCCACGTCCCCGTCCGCGTCGAGCGCCACGGCGGGGAAGCCCTGGAAGTTCACCGTGGTCGTGTTGACCGAGAACTCGCCGCCGCGAGGCGCGCCGGCCGCGTCGAACCGCCGGGCGAACACGCCGTAGCTGTTGCCGTCCTGCCCGTCGCTGGACCACACGACGACCAGGCCGCCCGCGGCGTCGAGCGCTGCGGCGGGGTTGGCCTGGTTGCTCTCCGTGTACGCGTTGACCTGGAACTCGTCTCCCAGCGCTGCCCCGGTCGCGCCGTACTGGCGCGCGTAGACGCCGGTCCCCGAGCCGTCCTGCCCGTCGCTGGACCACGTGACGGCGAAGGCACCGGCCGCGTTCAGTGCCACCGTCGGGAGCGACTGGTTGCCGGCCGTGGCCGTGTTGACCTGGAACTCACCGCCCTGTGCCGCGCCCGCTGCGTTGTAGCGCTGGCCATAGATGCCGAGGCCCGAGCCATCCTGGCCCTCGCTGGACCACGTCACCACGAGGTCGCCAGCCGCGTCGACGGCCACGGAGGGGAAGGCCTGGACGCCTGCCGTGAACGTGTTGACCTGAAACTCGCCGCCCTGCGGCACGCCGGCCGCATCATACCGCTTGGCAAACACGCCATGGCTATTCCCGTCCTGCGCCTCGCTGGCCCAGACGACCACGAGGTCGCCGTCGGCGTCGAGCGCGGCGGCGGGGCTGCCCTGCGAGCCCGCCGTGAACGTGTTGACCCGGAACTCGCCGCCCTGCGGCTCGCCGGTCGCGGCGTAGCGCTGCGCGTAGACGTCGAACTGGCCGCCGTCGAGACCGAAGCTCTGCCACACGACGGCGACGTCGCCGTCCGCGTCCACGGCAACCGACGGGTAGGCCTGGAACGAGACCGTGGTCGTGTTGACCCGGAACTCGGGTCCCTGCGCCACCCCCGCCGCGTCGTAGCGCTGGGCGAAGATGCCGTAGCCGCTCCCGTCCTGGCCGTCGCTCGTCCACGCGACTACCAGGTCGCCGTTGGCTCCGAGTGCAGCCGACGGGTAGCGCTGCGTCCCTGCCGTGAACGTGTTGGCCCGGAACTCCACGCCCTGCGGGATCAGTCCCTGAGCAGTGGCCGGGGCCGTCGCGAGAGCAGCCACGGCCACCGCGACGGCCGCGTGGAGCCGGAGACGGGAAATGAGAGGGCGAGAGGCTGAGAAGAGGTTCATGTGTCGGCGGATCGAGGGGAGGCGAGGGGAAGCCGAAGCGGGCTCCGCGGTTCAATCTCAGGGGGGATCGACGGTCGCGCCAGGGTCTTAAACATGTCTTCACCCATCTCCATCGTGGTCTCGCGCTCGGCCCCCGGAGCGGGGTCGCGCCCCGCGGCGGCCGGTCGTTCGGACGCCTCGCGGCGCGCGCGTCCAGAGACGATCCCGCCGCTGCGGGCCGTTCCGCGGTCTGCACCACTCCCTCCCCGATGCGCTTCGCCGTCCTCGCCGCCCTCCTCCTCGCCGTCTCGGCCGTCCGCGCCCAGGTGCCCGCGCCGCTCCCGGAGACCGCCTTCTACGAGATCGTGACCCCGCGCGGGCGCGTCGTCGTCCACCTGTTCGACGACACGCCGCTGCACCGCGACAACTTCAAGCGCCGCGCCGCCGAAGGCCTGTTCGACTCGACGGCGTTCCACCGCATCATCCCCGGCTTCATGGTCCAGGGCGGGGACCCGAACACGCGCGACGCCGACCCCGCAAACGACGGCCTCGACTCGCCCGGCGCGACCGTCCCGGCCGAGATCGGGCGGCCGCACGTCCGCGGCGCGCTCGCCGCGGCCCGCCAGCCGGACCAGATCAACCCGGCGCGCGCGTCGTCGCCGAGCCAGTTCTACCTCGTCCAGGGCCGGCCCGTGAGCCCGGCCGAGATGACGCAGATCACCGACTACGTCCGCCGCGGGACCGGCGACCCGGCGTTCACGTTCGCGCCCGACGTCGCCGAGCGCTATTCGCTCGAAGGCGGCGCGCCGTACCTCGACGGCCAGTACACGGTCTACGGCGAGGTCGTGGAGGGAATCGACGTGCTCGACGCCATCGCGGCGACACCGACGTCCGGCGAGCGGCCCACCGAGCGCGTCTGGATGGTCGTCCGCCCGCTCGACGGCTACACGCCGCCGGCGCCGTAGCGCCCGGATCAGGCGAGGGTGTGGAAGACGCGCTGGACGTCGTCGTCCTGCTCCAGCCGGTCGATGAGCTTGAGGACCTCGGTGGCGGCTTCCTCGTCGAGTTCGGTCCCGGCGAGCGGGACCCACTCCGCTTCGGCGGACAGCGGCTCGATGCCGCGCTCTTCGAGGGCGCGCTGGAGGTTGCCGAAGTCGGCGAACGCGCAGCGGAGCACGAACGTGGGGGCACCCTTGTCCGTCTCGGACTCGCCCATCTCGTCGAGCCCCGCGTCGATCAGCTCCAGCTCCAGCTCCTCGGGGTCGCCTGGAACGGCCGCGGCGGGGAGCGTGAACACGCCCATGTGGCGGAAGAGGTACGTCACCGAGCCCGCCGTGCCGAGCGCGCCGCCGTTCTTGTTGAAGTGCGTCCGCAGGTTGGCCACGGTACGGACCGTGTTGTCGGTCGCCGTCTCGATGACGAGCGCGACGCCGTGCGGCGCGTAGCCCTCGTAGAGGACCTCGGCGTAGTCCGCGGTGTCCTTGCCCGAGGCGCGCTTGATCGCCGCGTCGATCTTGTCTTTGGGCATGTTGACCGCCCGCCCGTTCTGGATCACGCGGCGGAGGATGGAGTTGGCGTCGGGGTCCGGCCCGCCGGCCCGGACGGCGATGGTGATGTCCTTACCGATGCGGGCGAACTGCTTCGCCATGCGGTCCCACCGCGCGAACATCGTGTGCTTGCGGGTCTCGAAGATGCGTCCCATGCGGTCCGGAGGTGATCGGGGCCGCAAGATCGCACGCGCCCGGTCAGGCCGTTCCGTCTGCCCGAAGAGCGCGTCGGGGATGCCCTGGCGGAGGCCGTACGCGCGCTGGAGAGCCCGGTCGAGCAGCGGTTTGATCGCGTGCCGCTCACTATAATCCAATGCTGAGGCCGCTTGGCCAGCAAACCGGTACCGCGCGTGGATCGACACCCCCTGCCATGAAGCGTTTGGGTCTAGGCCTTCTCTACGCGGTCGGCGGC
>JANPJI010000677.1:0-8654 GCA_031425425.1 Rubricoccaceae bacterium | reverse complement strand
TCGCCCGCCGAGGGCGTCACCTGGACGGCTGCACCGACCTAACCTGGCCCGCATACCGCTCCGGCACGCCGGCCTCGACCTTCACGGCCCCGCCGGAGACGATGCGGACGACCGGCATGCCGGGGCTGGCGAGCTCGCCCGGCCCCATCAGCCGCTCCTGGATCACGCCCGCGAACGGGGCCACGATGCGCGTGTTGCCGAGCTGCGCCTGCGCGCCGCGGACGACGGCGAGGCTGCCGGTCTCGCCCGCCCGCGCCGCGACGACGCCCTGCTGGGCGGCCCGGAACTGGCCCTGCGCCTGCGCGATGCCGGCGTCGGCCTGCGCGACGGTCGCACGCGCGCCTGCGAGCTGCGTCTCGACGGCGCGGAACTCGAGCGCCGACAGGATCGAGTCGCGGACGAGCGGCAGCTGGCGCCGGTACTGGTCCTGGGCGAGGTCCAACTGCGCCTGGGCGCCCTGCCGCTGCGCGCGGGCGGCGCGGATGCCCGCCTCGGCCTGTGCGACGGCCGCCTGGGCCTGTGCGATGCCTGCCCGCGACTGCGCGACGCCGGCCTGCGCCTGTGCGACGCCGGCCTGCTGGCCCACGGCGCGCACCTGCGCCACCGTCGCGCCCTGGCGCACGAACGTGCCCACGGCCGCGACGTACGTCAGCGTCCCCGGTACGTCGGGCGAGAGGGCGGCGTCGTTGTTGGTGGCGACGGTCCCGGTGAGCTGGACGACGTCCTCGAACAGGCCGGGGTCGGCCACGAGCACCTCGACGACGCGTGCCGTGCCGGCTGCGGTCGAGTCTGCCGCAGCCGCATCGGCGTCGCCATCGGAGCCGCCGCAGGCGGAGGCGACGAGCGCGAGCAGGGCGAGCGAGAAAGGGGAGAAGCGGGTCATGAGGGTCATCGGGGTGCCGGTCGGCAGAGGGTCGGTCTGTGCGTCAGCGAGACGTCGTGTCAGCGAGAGGCCGTGTCAGCGGGCGGCGGTCACGGGGAGGGCGTCGGCGGCGGGCGTGCCGATGGTGCCCGTCGAGCGCTCGTAGGCCGAGCGGGCCACGAGCGCGTCGTAGATCGCCTGGAGGTAGTTCAGCCGCGCCACGTCGAGGTTCTGCGACGCGATCCGGACGTCCACCTGCGACGCGACGCCCTCTTCGAGGCGCGCCGAGGCGAACGTGTAGGCCGTCTGGGCCGTCTCGACGGTCCGGCGCTGCGTCGCGAGGCGCCGCCGGGCGCTGTCGAGGTCGCGCAGCGCCCCGGCGACTTCGAGGCGCGCCACGTTGGTCGCCTGCTCCAGCCGCACCTCGGCCTGCTGGACCGCGATCTGCTGCTGCTGGACCGCGTAGCGCGTCTGGAAGCCGTTGAAGAGCGTCCAGTTCAGGCGGAGGCCGACCGAGAGCGCGGGCTGCCAGTACGTGCTGGAGAAAAACCCCGACGAGCCGGTCTCGAACGTGAACGGGTCGTCCTGGTCCGGCGTGGTCACGAAGGAGCGGTCGTCGGGAATGTTGCCGGAGTAGCTGAAGCTGGCGAACGCGCTCAGGTTGGGGTAGGCACCGGCCCGCGTCACGTCGCGCTGAACCTCCTGGAGGCGGATCGCGAGGCGCGCCTGCTGGAGGTCCGGCCGCAGGTCGAGGGCGCCGGCCGCTGCCGCGGCGAGGCCGACGGTCCGGAACAGCCCCTCCGGCGGCTCCGCGAGCTCGCCAACGAGCGCGACGGGCGTCCCGACGGGCAGCCCGAGCGTGAGCAAGAGCTGGTCCAGAGCCGTCGTCGCCTGCGCTTCGGCCGTGACGAGGCCCGTCTCGGCATTGGCGAGGTCCACCTCGGCGTTGAGCCGCTCCAGTACGGGCCGGACGCCCTGGGCCACGAGCAGGCTCGCGTCCTGCGACGTCTCGCGCGCCCGCTCGACGGATGCGCCTCGGACGCCGATCTGGGCCTGGGCGAGGAGCGCGCCGTAGAACGCCTGCCGCGCCTGCGCGATGGCCTCGTCGCGGCGCTGCTCGGCCGCCTGCGCGCTGATCTCGACGAGGCTCCGCGCCCCGCGGAGGGCCGCGAAGGCGGTCCCGCTGTAGAGCGGCTGCGAGACCGAGATCGCGTTCAGGAACGAGTTGTCGGTCCCGAACGGGTTCGTGCTGTTGGCCGGGTTGTAGCCCACCGCCGCCTGCCCGTCGCCGATGCGCCGGTTGTACTCGTCCAGCGTGATCGGATTCGTGCCCGGGTCGCCGTCGGTTCGGGCCGTCTCGTTGAACTGGAGCCACCCGATGGCCCCGAGCCCGCCGAAGATGCCGCCCGCCGACGAGCCCGCGAACGGGTTCGCCTGGACCACATTGCGCGTGTACGACGACGACAGGTCCACGGCCGGGTAGAGCGTCCCGTACTGCTGGCGGACCTGCGCGCGGGCCGTCGCGACGTCGAGCTCGGCGAGGCGGATCGCATAGCCGCGTGCGAGCGCGATCTCGACGGCGGCTTCGAGCGTCAGCGGCAGCATTCCGGGCGGGACGTCGGCGGGCGTCGCGGCGGAGCCGGACGTAAACAGGGCGTCCGCCGAGTCGGCAGGCGTCTGCGCGCCCGCGGCCGAGGCGAGCGCGGTCGAGGCGAGAACGAGGAGGGCACCCGAGAGGAGGGGCTTCAGCATGGAGCTAGGGCCGCGCGAGCAGGCCATCGAAAAAGACCGTCGTGATAAAGGAGGCCGCTTCGCCGGGCGTCGTGAACGGCGAGACGTCGGCTCGGGGGTGTGCCGCGCACCGCGTCTCGTCGTCGGCGACGAGGAAGCCGCGGACGGTTCCCATCAGAAGGTGCGCCACAGGCCGGGCCGGCAGGTCGCGGAGCGTCCCCGCCCGGACGGCCGCGTCGAGCGGGACCGCGACGCGGTCGATGAGCCGCTCGAAGAGGCCCCCGAAGAAGGCGGCCTTGTCCGGGTCGAGCATCATCCGGTCGCCGTCCTTCATGAACAGCATCAGCTGCGGCCGGTGCGCCTCGAAGTGCTCGAAGAGCCCTTCGACGAACGTGCAGTACGCCGAACGAACGTCGGCAGGCGTCGCGACGGAGGCCGTCGCGAGCGTGGCATCCACGACCCGGTGGAGGCCCCCAATGACGACGTCCTCGAACAGCGTGAGGTACAGCTCGTCCTTGCCGCCCTGGAAGTAGTTGTACAGCGTGCCCTTGCCGAACTCGGCGCGCTCGGCGATCTCGTCGACCGTCGCGCCCTCGAAGCCCTTCTCGCCGAACCCAGCGAGGGCGGCGTCGAGCCTGGCCCGGCGCCGCGCGAGGCGCTCGCGGTCGCGGCGCCCCACGGCGGCGTCATCGAGCAGAGGGGCGGGGACGTGTTCCACTGTGGACGGCGGGTCAGTTGGTGACCGGCGGGTCACATCGTGAAGTGGCCGTCCGTACGCGAGGTGCCCAGTGGAGTTGCCCGGTTCAGCGAGAAGAGGCCGTTAAGGGGAGACGGGAAAGAGGAAATGAGGACTGGGAAGCGGGAAATGGCAGAGGGGAGGGAAATTCCGCCAGTCGCCAGTCGCCAGTCGCCAGTCGCCAGTCGCCAGTCGCCAGTCGCCAGTCGCCTACATGTAGTCCTCCATCCCGTGGACGCCCAGGAAGTCCACGACGTCCTTGACCTGCTGCGCCTTCTCGCGGTGGCACACGAGGACCGCGTCGCCGGTGTCCACCACGACCGTGTCGCGCATCCCGACGAGCACGAGGAGGCGGCCGTCTGCGGACCGGGCGAACGAGTGAGCGGTGTCCTGGAGGATCACGTTCCCCTCGGCCCGGTTGCCCGCGTCGTCCTTGTCCGCTAGGTCGTGGACGGCCCGCCAGTCGCCGACGTCGGACCAGCCGAACGCGCCGGGCACGACGAGCACGTTGCGGGCGCGCTCCATCACGCCGTAGTCGATCGAGATCTTGGGGCTCCGTTCGTAGGCGTCCGCCACGGCTGCGTCCTCGGCGTCCGTTCCGAAGACAGCCCCGAGCGGGGCGAAGAGGGCGTGGACGACCGGGAGGTGTTCTTCGAGGGCTGCGAGGACGGCGTCGGCGCGCCAGACGAACATGCCCGAGTTCCAGAGGAAGTCGCCGGCGTCGAGAAAGCGCTCGGCCGTGGCGAGGTCCGGCTTCTCGGCGAACGTGAGCACGCGGTGCGCGCGGGGCGTCTTGCGCCCCGGGCCAGTGTCGGGCGCACGGCCGTCGTCGCCATCGGCGTCGTACTGGAGGTAGCCGTAGCCTGTCTCGGGGTGCGTCGGGCGGATGCCGAGCGTGACGAGCGGTCGCTCGCCGTTGGCCTCCGGCCCCTGCGCCGCCTCGACGGCAGCGTGCAGCACGGCGTGGAACCGGGCGACGTTGGTGATGACGTGGTCGGCCGGGAGGACGAGCATCGTCGCGTCAGGGTCGAGCGCGAGGAGCCGCGCCGCGGCGAGGGCCACGCACGGGGCCGTGTTCCGCGCGACCGGCTCCGCGAGGACGTTTGCGTGCGGGACGGCCGGGAGGTGCTCGCGCGTCTGTGCGGCGTAGTCCGTGTTGGTGACCACGAAGACGTTCTCCGCGGGGACGAGCGGCTGCAGCCGTGCGAACGTGCTCTGGATCATCGACGCGTCGCCGAAAACGTCCAGGAACTGCTTCGGGTGCGCGCGGCGGCTGCTCGGCCAGAACCGGCTGCCGACACCGCCGGCCATGATGACGGCGTACAGAGCCATGGGGGCGGGGAAGGAGGGCGGCCAAGATAGGGCGGCCGGTGCCTCGGCTCGGAGCCCACGTGCGCACCGCCTGCCGGAGAGGTCCCGGAGGAAGTTGAGGAAAATCCTGGGCAGCGCGTGGTTGATAATCTGAGATCGCACGTCAATGGGTACGTTTCCAAATGGTTACGGAGCCGCTGGAACGGCCGGCGGCGTGGCGGGCCATACACCCTCTCCCTCCTCCCCGATGCGCCTTCGAGAATCCCTCCACTCGAGCCTCGCTTTCGTCCTTCTGGCCGTCCTCGCGGCGGCGGCCTCACCGGTCCACGCGCAGGGCGTGACGACGGCCGCCCTCGCCGGGTCCGTCCTCGACGCCGCCGGCGAGGCCATCATCGGCGGCACCGTCGTCGCGACGCACGAGCCGTCCGGGACGGTCTACCGCAGCATCACGCGCACGGACGGCCGCTTCAACCTGCCCAACCTGCGCGTCGGCGGGCCCTACACGGTCCGCGCGACGTACACCGGCTACACGGCAAGCGAGCA
Organism: Rubricoccaceae bacterium; assembly: GCA_031425425.1. Taxonomy (GTDB): domain Bacteria; phylum Bacteroidota; class Rhodothermia; order Rhodothermales; family Rubricoccaceae; genus DASVSE01. The sequence continues at coordinate 3,471 of JANPJI010000677.1, read as the reverse complement.
GACGGGCCTCCAACTGCAGCTCGGGCGGACGTCCGAGATCGAGCTCGTCCTCACCGAGGCGTCCTCGACGCTCGGCGAGGTCACCGTCTCCGGGGAGGTCGACCCGACGCTCAACGCGGACCGCACCGGCGCGGCCACGACCGTCAACCTCGACGCGATCCAGGCGCTGCCGACCATCTCGCGCTCGACGGCGGACTTCACGCGGCTCACGCCGCAGGCGTCGGGCAACAGCTTCGGCGGGCGCAACTCGCTGTACAACAACTTTACGCTCGACGGCTCGATCTTCAACAACCCGTTCGGCCTCGACAGCCCGGTCCCCGGCGGCCAGACCAACGCGCAGCCGGTGTCGCTCGACGCCGTCGAGCAGGTCCAGGTCGTCCTTGCGCCGTTCGACGTCCGCCAGGCGGGCTTCACCGGCGCCGGCGTCAACACGGTCACACGCTCGGGCACCAACGAGTACACGGGCACGGTGTACTACTTCGGCCGCAACGAGGCGCTCATCGGGAGCCAGGTCGGCGACTTCGAGGTCCGCAAGCCGGACCTCGCCTTCGGCCAGTTCGGCCTGTCCGTCGGCGGACCGATCATTCAGGACCGGCTGTTCTTCTTCGCCAACGTCGAGGCCGAGCGCCGCGACGACCCGTGGACCAACTTCGCCGCCGCCCGCAGCGGCCTCTCGGGCGACGGCGTCAGCCGCGTCACTGCGGCCGACCTCGACGCGATCCGCGCGCGCCTCATCTCGTCCTACGACTACGACCCCGGCGAGTACGAGGGCTTCACGAACGCGACCGACAACAACAAATTCCTGATCAAGCTCGACGCCAACGTCTCGGCGAGCACGTCGGCCACGCTGCGGTTCAACTTCCTCGACGCCGCGCGCGGGCTCCCGCCGAACCAGTTCGCCATCGCGCCCAACGGCGGCCGCGGGCCAGACCAGAACTCGATCCCGTTCCAGAACGCGGGCTACACGATCAACAACGACATCTACTCGACCGTCGCCGAGGTCAACACGCGCATCGGGGACCGGATGGCGAACCAGTTCCAGATCGGCTACACGGCCTTCCGCGACCGCCGCGAGGTGCCCGAGGAGAACGCCGGCGGCTTCCCGACGATCGACATCGTCGTCGACGGCCTGTCCTACACGACGATCGGCCACGAGCCGTTCTCGATCAACAACGTGCTCGGGCAGGACGTCTTCCAGCTCACGAACAACTTCAACCTGTTCACGCGCAACCACGTCGTCACGCTCGGCGCCAACTACGAGCAGTTCACGTTCGACAACTCGTTCAACCTGTTCTACTACGGCCTCTTCCCCGTGCCGTCGTTCATCGACCTCCCTGGACAGGCAGACGGGACCCGCTTCCTCTCGCTCGCGGACTTCTTCGACGCGACGGACCCGAACAGCCCCAACTTCCGCGACTTCCGCGCCGAGGCGGAGGTCCAGAACCAGCGGCCGTTCAACCTCGCCACGACCAACGTCGCCCAGGCGTCGCTCTACGGGCAGGACGAGATCGCGCTCGGTCGGCTCCGTCTCACGCCGGGCCTGCGCGTCGACCTGCCGCTGTACTTCACCGACGTGCCCGTCAACCGGGCGCTCCTCGGGGTGACGTTCCTCGACGAGAACCGCGAGAACGAGACGCTCGACGTCTCCCAGTTCCCGGACCAGACGCCGCTCTTCTCGCCGCGCCTCGGCTTCAACTACGCCGCCGACGCGGCGCGGACGACGCAGGTCCGCGGCGGGACAGGCCTCTTCACGGGCCGCGTGCCGTTCGTGTGGATCGGCAACCAGGTCGCCAACCAGGGCGTGGACGACCCGACGGGCATTGGGACGGTCAACGTGACCGACGACGACTTCCGCTTCCCGCAGGTCTGGAAGAGCAACCTCGCCGTCGACGGCGCGCTGCCGTTCGGCGTCACGGCGACGCTCGAAGGGCTCTACACCAAGGACGTGAACGCGGTCTACGTCCGCAACGCCAACCTCGCGCGGCAGGTCGGCACGAGCCCGCTCGACGGGCGGCCCGTCTTCGGCGGAAACCTCAACGCGAACGTCGGCGGTGCGTACGTCATCGACAACACGAACCAGGGCTACTCGTACTCGCTCACGGGCCAACTCCAGAAGACGTTCGGCTTCGGCCTCGGCGCAAGCCTCGCGTACACGCGCAGCGTCGCGCGGGACCTCCTCACCTCGACCGAGATCTCGCAGTTCCTCTACGAGGGCAACCCGGTCCAGGGCGACCCGAACACGCCCGAGCTGGCCCACTCGCAGTTCGGCGCGCGCGACCGCGTCATCGGGCAGGCGTTCTACCGCCGAGCGTACGGGTCGGATCGCTTCGCGACGTCGCTCGGGCTCGTCGTCGAGGCGGCCAAAGGCAGCCGCTACTCCTACGTGGTCTCGGGCGACCTCAACGGCGACGGCGTCGGCGGCAACGACCTCCTGTTCGTCCCCGAGACGGCGCGCGACCTCGTGCTCGTCAACAGCGACGGCTCGCCGGCCTCAGCGGCGACGTACACGGCGCTGGACGCGTTCATCGACCAGGACCCGTACCTGAGCACGGTCCGCGGCGAGATCTCGGAGCGCAACGGGGCGCTCAGCCCGTGGTTCACGCAGGTGGACCTGCGCCTCGCGCAGGACTTCGCCGTCGTGGCGGGCCGCCAGCGCAACACGATCCAGCTCTCGCTCGACGTGCAGAACCTCGGCAACCTGTTCAACTCCGACTGGGGCGTCCGCGAGGCGGTCAACACGACGGCCCCGCTGGTGCTCAACAGCGTCGCCGCGGACGGCACGCCGCGCTTCGAGTACCCGGCCACGGCCACGACGACGTTCCGCAACGACGTCAACCTGCTCTCGCGGTGGCGGGCGCAGTTCGGCGTGCGGTACACGTTCAACTAGGTGCCGTCGGCTGGCTGATCGTCGGCCGGGGGCCACCACACCCGGCCGGCCGTGCCCGGCTCCCAGCGGGCACCGGCGGGTCCGCGCAGCTTCGGCCGCGCGGACCCGCGTCCGTTCGTGCGGCCGGGGTCAGCCGCGGCGGTACGCGGCGACGAAGTAGTCGTGCGCCGAGAGGTCGATCTGGTGCTGGACGGCGAGTTGGAGGCGCTCCACCTCGCGCGGCTCGACCTCGTAGACGAGGTGCATCTCGGGGTCCTCGACGTCGGGCCGGAACAGGGCCACGAGGTCGGCGAGGGGAATCGCGTCGAGCGGCTCGTCGCCGACGAGCGCCTCGCCGGGGTCTTTCTCGTACCACTCGAGCACGCGCTCGATCTGGTCTTCGGAGAGCAGTTCCATCGGGGTTCGGGCGGTTAGACAAGTCCGAACGCGCTGGGGCGGCGTCCGTGCCCGGCTGTCAGTCTGGCTGCGGCCGGACGATGCCGACTGCGTCGAACGTGCCGACGAGGCGGAGCGGCGTCCCGGTCGTGTCGACCGTGTTGTCGAACCGCAGCCGGTGCGCCTCGACGTCGAACCGGGCGGTGACG
>JANPJI010000676.1:0-15186 GCA_031425425.1 Rubricoccaceae bacterium | reverse complement strand
CGTCGTCTGCGCCTCGTCGTCTGCGCCTCGTCGTCTGCGCCTCGTCGTCTGCGCCTCGTCGTCTGCGCCTCGTCGTCTGCGCCTCGTCGTCTGCGCCTCGTCGTCTGCGCCTCGGCGCCGGCGTTCAGCCCGCGAGGGCGGCTTCGACGGCCGCGGCCTCGTCGGCCGACAGCGGCGGCTGCGCGAGCATCGCCACGGCCTCCTCGATCTGCGCGACGCGGCTCGCCCCGATCAGCGTCGAGGTGACCTCGGGACGCCGGAGCGTCCACGCGAGCGCGAGCTGGGCGACAGACTGGCCGCGCTCGCGGGCGATGGCTTGCATCCGCCGGACACCGTCGGCGTGCTCGGCGACGGCGCTCGCGTCGAGCGCGCCCTCGGGCCGTGCGGCGCGCGAGCCGGCCGGGATGCCGTCCACGTAGCGGTCCGTCAGCACACCCTGCGCGAGCGGCGAGAAGACGATGCAGCCGAGGCCCTCGTCCGCGACCGCCGAGAAGAGGCCGTCCTCGGGCGTGCGGTCGAGCAGGCTGTACCGGGGCTGGTGGATCAGCAGCGGCGTGCCCATGTCGCGCATGATCTGCGCCGCCTCGCGGGTGTGCTCCGGGCCATAGGACGAGATGCCGGCGTAGAGCGCTTTCCCGGACCGCACGGCCTGCGACAGCGCCCCCATCGTCTCGTCGAGCGGCGTCTCGGAGTCGTGGCGGTGGCTGTAGAAGACGTCCACGTAGGCGAGGCCCATCCGCGTAAGGCTCTGGTCGAGGCTCGCAAGGAGATACTTGCGCGAGCCGCCGTCGCCGTACGGCCCCGGTGCCATGTCGTAGCCGGCCTTCGTCGAGACGACGAGTTCGTCGCGGTACGGCGCGAGGCTCTCGCGGAGGATGCGTCCGAACGTCTCCTCGGCCGAGCCCTTCGCCGGACCGTAGTTGTTGGCGAGGTCGAAATGCGTGATGCCGAGGTCAAACGCGCGCAGGGCCATCGCGCGGGCGTTCTCGTAGCGGTCTACGCTCCCGAAGTTGTGCCACAGGCCGAGCGAGACGGCGGGCAGCTTCAGCCCGCTCCGCCCCGCGCGGACGTAGCGCATGGCGTCGTAGCGGTCCGGGGCGGGGGCGTAGGGGGGCGAGTCTCGGTAGATCACGGCGGCAGGGAGGGGAGAGGCCGCGTCCTACGCCCGGCGGCTGCGTAGGATCGCCGAGGCGCACGGTCGCTGAACCGTCCTCTCGGCTACAGGTCTCCGAGGTCGGCGAACTCCAGCTGGAAGTGTTCGGCGAGCGCGTCGATCCGCTCTTCGATGAGCGCGACCGAGCGGAACGTGGCGAACTGGCCCGCGCCGCTCCCGCCCCAGAACGACAGGTAGACGAACTCGGCCTCGGCTTCGCGGTACCGCGCCCACGCGGCCTGCGCCGAGTCGAGGGCCGCCGTGAGGCGCCGCGCGAGGTCCGGCTCGTCCGGGTCCCGGTAGGTGCCCGCCCGCGCCCGCGCAACGCCGAGGACGCCGCCGAGGCCGCGTTCCAGCTCGGCCCGGTAGGCGATCAGGCAGGCGTCCGTGTCGCGGGCCGTCTGCGCGTCGTCCCTACACAGCCGGAAGTCGTCCGTCCCGAAATAGGCGTGGAGCGGGGCCTCCTCGTCGGGCTGGGCCGCGGCCATGAGCGGGGCGGCGGCCAGGAGGGCCGCGAGGAGGACGTTCGGGAGCGGCATGCCGGGAGCGGGCGGGTCGCCGTCAACGTACGGCCCCGCCCGGCTCGCCGTCGGTCCCGACGAACCGGAGCGTCCCGTCGCGGTCCTCGGCCATGAGGATCATCCCGCGGCTCTCGAGCCCGCGGAGCACGCGCGGCGCGAGGTTGGCGACGACGACGACGCTCCGCCCGACAGCCTCCTCGGGCGTCACGAAGGCGCGGATGCCCGAGAGGATCTGGCGCGTCTCGAAGCCGAGGTCCACGTCGAGGCGCAGCAGCTTGTCCGCCTTCGGCACGATGTCCGCGGCGATGATGCGGCCCGCTCGGAGGTCCAGCTTGGCGAAGTCGTCGTAGGCGATCTCGGCCAGGAGCGGGGCGTACGCGCCGCCGGCGGGCGTCTCGACTGTCGCGTCGGGGTCCGCCTCCGGTCCGGGCTGGCCCGGCGTCGGATCCGGGGCGGCGTGACGTGCCGCAGCGTCCGCGAGGCGCTGGCGCTGCGCCTCGACCTGCTCGTCCTCGACCTTCGGGAAGAGGACGGCGGACTGGCCCAGCGTGTGGCCGGGGGCGAGGAGCGGACGTGCGGCGTCGGCCCAGCCCAGCCCGTTCGGCCCGCCCGGGGTCGAGGCGCGGACGCCCGTCAGGTTCAGCATCGCGCGCAGGCGCGCCGCGGCCTCGGGCACGACCGGGTCCAGCAGGACTGACAGGCTGGCCGTGATCTGGAGCGCGACGTGGACCGCGTTGCGCATGGCGCGCTCGTCCGTCTGGCGCGTCTTCCACGGCTCCGCCTCGGCGAGAAACTGGTTGCCCGCACGCGCCAGGGCGACCGTCTCGGCGACGGCCTCGCGGAGGCGCACGCGCTCGTAGGCCTCGCCGATGCGCGCGACGGCGGGCGCGAGTGCGTCGAGGGCGGCCGTGTCGAGGGCAGACGGCGCGTCGAGGGGGGGGACGGCGTTGCCGGTGAAGCGCGCGGCGAAGGTGAGGGCGCGGTTGGCGAAGTTGCCCACGACGTCGGCGAGCTCGCCGTTGGCGCGGTTCTGGAAGTCCGACCACGTGAAGTCCGCGTCCTTGGTCTCGGGGAGGCCGGCGGCGAGCGCGTAGCGGACGAGGTCGGTCGGGAACGCGTCGAGCGCGTCGGTCTCCCAGACGGCCCAGCCGCGGCGGGTCGAGAACTTCTGCCCTTCGAGGTTGAGGAACTCGTTGGCCGGCACGTTGGCCGGGAGGACGTAGGTGCCGTCCGTTGCGGCCGCATTCATCGCCTGAAGGATGGCCGGGAAGATGAGCCCGTGGAAGACGATGTTGTCCTTGCCGATAAAGTGGACCAGCTCGGGCTCGGTGCCGTCCGGGTGGACCTGCCAGTAGCGCCGCCACGCCTCGGGGTCGCCCTGCCGTTCGGCCCACTCGCGGGTCATCGAGACGTACCCGATCGGCGCGTCGAACCAGACATAGAGGACCTTGCCGGCGGTGTCCACGCCCGGCTCGTCCGGGACGGGCACGCCCCACGGGAGGTCGCGCGTCATCGCGCGGTCGGCGAGGCCGGCCGCGAGCCAGGACCGGATCTGGCCGAGCACGTTCGGCTTCCAGTCCGTCCTGGTGTCGATCCACGCCTCCAGGCCCGCCTGCATGGCGCCGAGCGGGAGGTACCAGTGGCTCGTCTCGCGCTGGATCGGGACGGCTCCCGAGAGCGCGCTTCGCGGCTCGATGAGGTCCTCGGGCGCGAGCGTGGACCCGCAGTTCTCGCACTGGTCGCCGTAGGCGTCCGTGTAGCCGCAGACGGGGCACGTGCCGCGGATGAACCGGTCGGCGAGGAACATGCCCGCCTCGGGGTCGAACGGCTGCGTCTGGGTGCGCCGCGTGAAGCCGCCGGCCGCCTCGATGGCCGCGAACATGGCCTGGCTCGTGGCGCGGTGCGTCGCGCTCGTCGTGCGGCCGTAGATGTCGAACGACATGCCGAGGCGCTCGAAGGCGACGCGGATCTCCTCGTGGTAGCGGTCCACGATGGCCTGCGGGCTCGTGCCCTCCTGGCGGGCGCGGATGGCGATGGCCGCGCCGTGCTCGTCGGACCCGCACACGAACACGACGTCGCGGCCGGCGAGGCGCTGGTAGCGGACGTACAGGTCCGCCGGGAGGTACGCCCCGGCGAGGTGCCCGAGGTGGAGCGGCCCGTTGGCGTAGGGCAGCGCGGCGGTGACGAGGAGCGGGGGGGGCATGAAAAGTCGGGGCGCGGGAGGCAGGAAACGGGGACGGGCAGACGTTGTGACCGGCCACAGCCAGTTCCCAGTCGCCACTCCTGAGGCACGGGAAGCTACCCGCGTTCACCGTCGCCTCGCGGTCGGCGCCGCGGGGGCGGTGCGACCTTCTCTGTTCCTCTTCCTTCCCGACATGCGCTCTCTGCTCGTCCTCGCCGTCCTCCTCGCCGCCGCGCCCGTGGCGCTCGCCCCCGCGGCGCTCGCCCAGGCCACGCCCTCCAACGCCGACGTGGCCGCGTACGACGCCGGCTACCAGACGGCCGTCCAGCTCCGTGAGGGCTCGGCGACGTTCACGGCCGCGCGCTACCGCGACGGCTTCGAGGCCGGCCTCCGGGCGGACTCGGCCCAGATCGCGTTCGCGCTTGGCCTCCAGACCGGCCTCCAGATCCGCGCCGACACGGTCACCGGGATCGAGGCCGCGGTGTTCCTGCGGGGCGTCGAGGCCGGCTTCGCCGGCAGCACGCCGGCCTACGCGCCCGACGTCGTCGAGCGCGCGACGGCCGCCTTCCGCGACACGCTCACTGCGCGGCGGACGCGCGCGCAGGCCAACGACCCGGCCGTCCGCGCCCGGGCCGTGCAGGCCCGCGCCGCGGCTGAGGCGGCCGCCGCGTCGTCGTCGGCGTTCCTGGCTGCCGCCGCGGCGCGCCCCGGCGCGGTCGTCAGCCCGACCGGGCTCGTCTCCCTCGTCACCACCCCTGGAGCCGGTGCCAAGCCGTCTGCCGCGAGCCGCGTCTCAGTCGCCTACACCGGCCGCTTCGCCGACGGGACGGTCTTCGACGCCTCGCCCGAGGGCCAGCCCGCCGAGTTTGGGGTCGGCCGCGTCGTGCCGGGCTTCGCCGAGGCGCTCCAGGACATGCAGGTCGGCGAGACGCGCACGATCTGGGTCCCGGCGGCCCTCGCGTACGGCGAGCGCGGCGCGCCGGGGCCGGGCGGGCAGGGCGGCATCCCGCCTGGCGCGGCCCTCGAGTTCGACCTCACGCTCGTCGCCATCCTCCCGTGACCGCCGTTCGTCTGGCGGTCTGCGCGGTCGCCCTCGCCGCGGCCCCGGTCGCGGCGCAGACGGCCCCACCCGACAGCGCCGCGATCCGGAGTGCCGCGGCCGACACGACCCTCGCGCCCGCCGAAGCGGCGGCGCGGTTTCTCGCCGAGGTCGCCGCGCGCCCCGGCGTCGAGCGCAGCCGCAGCGGCGTCCTGTGGACGGTCGGTCGCCGCGGCTCCGGCCAGCGCCCGCTGCGGAGCGAGGCCGTCGAGGCCGAGTACGTCGGGCGCCTCGCCGACGGGACGGTGTTCGACCAGACGCGGCCGCGCACGCCGGTCCGGCTCCCGCTGCGGGCCGTCGTGCCGGGCCTCGCCGAGGCGCTGGTCGAGATGCGCCCCGGCGAGCGGCGCACGGTCTACCTCCCACCCGCGCTGGCCTACGGCGCGGCCGGCGTGCCCGGCCCCGGCGGCGTGCCCCGCGTGCCGCCGCATGCCGCGCTCGTGTTCGAGATCACGCTCGTGCGGGTGACGCGGTAAGGCTTTGGGGCACCAGAAGTGCCTGAGGCGCGGACCGGAGTTTCTGCGCCTCGCTCCCTCGTGTCCCATCCCGCAGGCCCTTCTTTCCCCGAAGGCTCACAGGCCGCGCACGGGCCGCCGTCTACTTTGGCGGCTTCGCCCCGACCCTCCCCTTGATGACCCCTCGTTTTCTCGCGCTCGCGCTCGTCGCCTGCACTCTCGCCGTCGGCGCCACCGGCTGCAACGGCGGTGCCGCGGGCGGCCCCGCGGGCGACGCCAACCTCGACTCGCTCGGGACCGGCGACCCGACCGACGTGCTCGCCTACAACGCGGGCTTCGAGACGGCTACGCAGCTCTACGAGCAGGACTCGACGTTCAACTTCGAGCGCTTCCGCGAGGGCTTCGCGGCCGGCCTCCGCGGCGACTCGTCCGAGATCGCCTACGCGCTCGGCCTCCGCGCCGGCCTCGGCCTGAGCGCGGACACGCTCTCGAACATCGACGCCAACGTGTTCCTGACCGGCTTCCGCTCGGCCCTCAACCGCGACTCGACGCGCGTCACGCAGGCGCAGGTCGCCACGGCCACGGCCGCCTTCCAGGACTCGCTCCAGATCCGCCAGCTCCGCACCCAGGCCCGCACGGACCCGCAGGCGCAGACGCAGCTCGGCCTCGTCCGCGCCAACGGCGAGGCCGCCCGGCGCTACCTCGCAGGCATCCAGCGCCGGCCGGGCGTCCGCCGGACCGATTCGGGCATGCTCTACACCGTCACCACGCCGGGCCGCGGGGCCTCGCCGACGGACGGCGACCAGGTCCGCATCCGCTACGTGGGCAAGCTCGCCGACGGGACCGTGTTCGACCAGTCGCCCGAGGGCGAGCCGGTCACGCTGCCGGTCGCGGCCGTCGTGCCGGGCTTCGCCGAGGCGCTCAAGGCCATGAAGCCGGGCGAGACGCGCACGGTGTGGCTCCCGCCGAACCTCGCCTACGGCCTCGGCGGCGCGCCGGCCCCTCCCGGCCCGGACGGGCAGCCCGGCACGGGCGGCATCCCGCCCAACTCGGCGCTCGAGTTTACGTTGACGCTCGTCGACATCGCTCCCCCCGCGCCGGCGATGCCGCCGGGCATGTTCCCCGGTGCCGGTGGCCCGGGTGGCCAGCCGGGCCGGTAGCCCGGTCCGACACAGACAGGCGGGGCCGCACTTCCACCGGGGGGGCGGCCCCGCTTCGCGTTCGGCGCGGCGGCCGGGCATCGTCGCGCCGCGCTGTTCGTGGTATGTTCATGCGGGGCGACATCGCGCGTGGGCACCCCGCACCTCAAAGGGAGACGACGCGACGGCCGAATGAGGCGGACGGCGGCTCCGGCGGCCGGACGGCGGCTGGAGCAGACTCGAACGAAACGGGCGCTAAACGCGGTGGACCCTCAGCGCCCGGCGCGGAACCCTCGGGTCTGCGCCGGGCGTTTCCCGTTGCCCCCGACTTCCGCCCGATGTCGTTCCAGACTCCCCGCCGCGAGCGGCCCGACCCGAGCGCGCTCGACCTCTCCGACGGCACCGTCACGCGCCTCGCGCAGCAGGCGAAGGACCCCGACCGCGTGAGCGTCTACCTCGACGACGCGTTCGCCTTTGGTATCGCCATCGGGCTCGTCTACGAGGCCGGTCTCCGCAAGGGCCTCGTGCTGACGGCCAAGGCGCAGCGCGCGCTGCTCGTCCGACAGGAAGCCTTCGGCGCGAAGGCCGCCGCGCTCGCCTGCGTCGCGGACCGGGCGCGGACCGAGGCAGAGGTCCGCCGCAGCCTCGACCAGAAGGGGTTCGCCGAGGCAGTCACGGAGGACGCCGTCGCCGCGCTCGTCGCCGCCGGCCTTCTCGACGACGACGCCTACGCCGTCGCCTACGCGCGCGGCCGCTTCTCCGGCCCCGGCCACGGCCCGGCGCGGATCCGGCAGGACCTCATCCGCCGCGGCGTCGCCCGGGCATCCATCGACGCGGCGCTCTCCACGCTCGTGGAGACGGAAGACCTGGACGACCGTGCCCGGACGGACGCCGCGGCGAAGTGGCGCGGCCTCGCCTCGGAGCCCGACCGCCGCAAGCGCCTCCGCAAGACGATGGACTTCCTGGTCCGACGTGGCCATTCATACGACACGGCTCGGACGGCCGCCGAGGCGGCGGCGGCCGATGACCCCGAGACGGGCGACGACGACCGCTGGGACGACTGACCCACCCGCGGGACGCCTGGCTGTCAGGGCGCGGACGCCGGGACGCGGGCGGGTGTGAAACGTCGCGGCGAGGGCGGCCGCGGTGCGGGGGGGACCGTGCTCGGGAGGGGGACAGCACGCTGTGCCCCTACGGGTGCCTGTCCCGTACGTCTGCCACTGGCCACTGCCCACCGGTCCGGGTATCCCGGTGGCGATCTTCCCGAACCCCGAACCCCGAACCCCGATGCTCTCCGACGCCCTCGCCGCGATCCGCCGGCACACCGACCTCGTCCCGGACCTCGCGCTCGTGCTCGGCTCCGGCCTCGGCGCGCTCGCCGACGAGGTCGAGGACGCCGTCGCGATCCCGACCGCCGACGTGCCGGGCTATCCCGTCTCGACCGTCGCCGGGCACGCCGGGCGCCTCGTGTTTGGGCACCTCGCCGGCCGGCCCGTCGTGGTCGTGCAAGGGCGCGTACACGTCTACGAGGGCTACGAGCCACGGGCGGTCGGCTTTCCGGTCCGCCTCGCGCATGCGCTCGGCGCGCGCGGGCTCGTGCTCACGAATGCGGCCGGCGGGATCCGCCCGGACTTCGCGCCGGGCACGCTCATGCTCATCACGGACCACCTCAACCTGACGTCCGTCAGCCCGCTCACGGGGCCGGTCGGCGAGGGCGAGACGCGCTTCCCGGACCTCTCGGACCCGTACCTCCGCTCGTGGCGCGAGCAGACGCTCGCCACGGCCGCGCGTCTCGGCGTGCCGCTCCAGCAGGGCGTCTACGCGTTCACGACGGGGCCGAGCTACGAGACGCCCGCCGAGATCCGCTACTTCCGAACCGCCGGCGGCGACGCCGTCGGAATGAGCACCGTCCCGGAGACGATCCAGGCGGCCGCCCTCGGGATGCCCGTCCTCGGCCTCTCGACGATCACCAATGCCGCGGCCGGCCTCTCGTCCGAGGCGCTCGACCACAACGACGTGCTCGCCGTGGGCCAGCAGGTCCGCGAGCGCCTCAGCACGCTCGTCCGCGCCATCGTCGCCGACGGACTGCCGGACGCCTCGGGGACGCGATGAATGCGCGGTGAACGCCGGACCCGCCCGCGGCGCGGCGCGGTAGGGGAGCCCATGGCCCATCTCCTCCGCATTCTCGACGCCGCCGACCGGCGACCACTCCTCGACGCCCTCCGCGCGTCCACGTTCGACGCCGATGTCGAGGCGTCCGTCCGTGACACGCTCGCGGCCGTCCGCACCGGCGGTGACGCGGCTCTGCTCGCGCTCAGCGAGCGCTTCGACGGGGTCCGCCCGGACCCGCTCCGCGTTCCGCAGGCGGCCCTCGACGCGGCCCTCGACGCGCTCGACCCGGCCCTGCGCGCGACCATCGAAGAGGCCGCCGACAACGTCCGGCGGTTCCACCAGCACGAGATGCCCGTGTCGTGGGCGCACGACGACGGGCAGGGCGTCTCGGTCGGGCAGCGCATCTCGCCGGTCGAGGTCGCGGGCCTGTACGTGCCCGGCGGGACGGCCCCGCTGCCGTCGAGCGTGGTCATGAACGCCGTACCGGCCCTCGTCGCGGGCGTCGGGCGCGTCGTCGTGTGCAGCCCGCCGAGCGTCGCGGGCCTCCCGCACCCGCTCGTGCTCGCCGCGTGCCGCCTGCTCGGCCTATCTGAGGTCTACGCCGTCGGCGGCGCGCAGGCCGTGGCCGCGATGGCCTACGGCACCGAGACCATCCCCCGCGTGGACGTCGTCGTGGGGCCGGGCAACGCGTACGTGGCGACGGCCAAGCGGCTGCTCGTCGGGCAGGTCGGCATCGACTCCGTCGCCGGGCCGTCCGAGGTCCTCGTCCTCGCCGACGCCCACGCCGACCCGACGCACGCCGCGGCGGACCTCCTCGCGCAGGCCGAGCACGACGCCCGCGCTTCGGCACTTCTCGTGACGCCGAGCCGCGCGCTCGCCGTCGCCGTCCAGGCCGAGGTCGAGCGCCTCGTGCCGACGCTCGCGCGGGCCGACGTGCTCCGCGCCTCGCTTCCTTCCTTCGGTGCGGCCATCGTCACCGAGACGATGGACGAGGCGCTCGCGGTGGTCGACGAGGTCGCCCCCGAGCACCTCGTGATCCTCTCCGCCGACGCCGAAGCACTCTGGGCGCGCATCCGCCACGCCGGTGCCGTCTTCCTCGGCGACGCCTCGCCGGAGCCCGTCGGCGACTATTACGCCGGCCCCAACCACGTCCTGCCGACCGGCGGCACGGCCCGCTTCGCGTCCGCCCTCGGCGTGGGCGTGTTCCTCCGCCGCCAGTCCGTGCTCCGCTACTCGGCGGAGCGCCTCGCCGCGACTGGCGAGCGCATCGCCCGCTTCGCCGAAGCCGAGGGCCTCGACGCCCACGCCCTCGCCGTGCGCGTCCGCCTCGCCGGCTGACGCTCGCGCGGGTCGATGCCCGGGCGCGGGGTGAACCGCCCCGGCGTGGCCGCGTGTGACCGTGGCGCCGCGATGCGAACGGCGTCGCGCTGGGGCACACCGCGGTGTGCCCCTGCGCGTGCCCGTGCCGGGCCGATATTCCCCGAATCCCGAACCCGAATCCCGAATGCCCGCCCCGCTCCACCTCGTCCGTCCGTCCGTCCGCGCCGAGCGCGCCTACCTCGTCCCCACGACGACCGAGGCCGGGGCCAAGGTGGACCAGAACGAGAGCCCGTTCGACCTCCCCGCCGACGTCAAGCGGGCCGTGCTGGAGCGGTTCGCTGCCGAGCCCTGGAACCGCTACCCCGACGACCGCCCGCACGCGCTCCAGGCCGCCCTCGCCGAGCGCCTCGGCGTCGCGCCCGGCGCGGTCCTCGTCGGGCGCGGCTCCAACGACATCGTGCACACGCTCGGGCTGTGCTTCCTCGACGCCGGCACGCCCGTCGTGCTGCCCGCGCCCATGTTCGCCCTGTTCGGGTCCGTCGCCCGGATGCACGCCGCGGCCGTCGTGACGGTGGCACCCGAGGCGGACCTGAGCCACGACCCGGACGCGATCCTCGCCGCGGCGCAGGAGTCCGGCGCAGCCCTCACCGTCGTGACGACGCCCAACAACCCCACCGGCTCGACGGTGGCGTACGAGGACCTCGCGCGTCTCGCGGCCGGCGTCCCCGGCGTGCTCCTCGTGGACGAGGCGTACCACGAGTTCGTCGACGGGCCGTCCGCCCTCGACCTGCTCGCGGCGGGCCACGACAACGTGCTCGTGATGCGGACGTTCTCCAAAGCACTCGGGCTCGCCGGGCTCCGGATCGGCTACCTCGTCGGCGCGCCGGCCCTCATCGCCGAGATCGAGAAGGCGCGGCTGCCGTTCCTTGTGGACCGCCTCGCCGAGGCCGTGGCCATTGAGGCGCTCGCCCGGCCCGACCTCGTCCGCGAGCACGTCGCCGTGCTCGTCGCCGAGCGGGACGTGCTCGTGGACGCTCTCGCGACCCTCGACGGCGTCGAGACGGTGCCGAGCGCGGCCAACTTCTTCCTCTTCCGGACCCCGCTCGACGCCCAGGCCCTCCGCGCGGCGCTCGCCGCGCGCGGCGTGCTCATCCGCGACGTTACCGGCTATCCAGAGCTCGCCGCACGGGACGGGAAGGCGGGGTGGACGCGCGTGAGCGTCGGCAGCCCGGCCGAGAACCGCGCCTTCGTCACTGCGTTGGCCGACGTCCTCGCCGGAGCGTCGGTGCCGGCCTGAGGCGAGGCACGGGACCAAACGCGCGCCCCCCGTCGAATCCCCTTGGGTGGCCTCGCGCCGCCGCTATCTTCGGCGCTCGATCCGTACCGGAACCGCACGAATGGACTACATCCAGGTCGACATCATCGGGCTCTCCACGAGCCCGTCCTCCGGCGGGGCCTACGCGCTCGTCCTCGGCGAGGTCAACGGCAACCGCCGCCTCCCGATCATCAACGGCGCCTTCGAGGCGCAGGCGATCGCGCTCGAGCTGGAGAAGATCCAGCCGCCGCGGCCGATGACCCACGACCTCATCCGAAACCTCTTCGACGCGCTCGGGGCCGAGGTCACGGACATCGTCATCGACGACCTCCGCGAGGGCACCTTCTTCGCCAAGGTCCGCTACGTCTACGACGACGACGAGGCGCAGCTCGACGCCCGGCCCTCGGACGCCGTCGCCCTCGCCGTCCGCGCCGACGCGCCCATCTTCGTCTCCTCTGCCGTCCTCGACGAGGCCGGCATCCCCGCCGACGACGCCGACGTCGCGGACGACAGCGACGACGACGAGCAGGACGACGAGCCGGCCGTCGCGAAGGAGCCCGACACGGCCGCCAGCCGCACCGTCTCGCGCCTCGACCGCCTTGAAGGGCAGCTCCAGAAGGCCATCGCCGACGAGGACTACGAGGCTGCCGCCCGCCTCCGCGACGACATCGCCAAGATGAAGGGCGACAACTAGTGCGCCCCCGACCGGGCAGCGACGCATGGGACGATGCCCCCTCCCCCCTGAGGGGACCGGGTGAACCCGCCGGGCCAGCCCGGACCGGACCTGAGGGACAGGGTGAGGGGAGGTCCACTCCGCCCGGAGCCGGCTGCCTCCCGTGACCGTCCGCCCGCTCCCGCACGCCGCGCTCGGCGCGTCGGCCCTGTTCCGGGCGTACGCGGCCGAGGAGTCCGCCGCGCTCGCGTTCTACGGTCGCCCGTGGGACGAGGCGGGCTTCACCGCGGCGGCGCAGGACGCGGCTCGCGCGGCGCGCCACCGCGACGCCGTCGCGGACGTGCTCGCCGAGCAGAACCGCGCCTGGAACGGAGGCGATGCGGCGCTCGCGCTCGTGGACCGGCTCCGCGACCCGGCCGCCGTCGCCGTGGTGACGGGCCAGCAGCTTGGCCTGTTCGCGGGGCCGCTCTATACCGTCTACAAGGCGCTCTCGGCCATCCGCGCCGCGGCCCACGTCGAGGCGGTGACGGGCCGCCCGGCCGTGCCGGTGTTCTGGCTCGCCGACGAGGACCACGACTTCGCCGAGGTCCGCGGGGCCGTCTTCACCGACCGCGCCGACGTCCGCTTCGCCACGTACGACGACGGCCTCCCGCTCGACGGCCCGCGCCCGCCGGTCGGCCACATTGTCCTCGACGCGGCGCACCTCGCCGACACGTTCGCGCACCTGGAGCGCGCCCTGCCGGACGGCCCGCACCGCGCCGCCGCGCTCGCGCTCGCACGCGACGCCTACCGCCCCGGCCGGACGATGCGCGACGCGTTCGCGCTCCTGCTCCGGGCGCTCGTGCCCGGCCTCGTGCTGATGTCGGCCGACGACGCCCGCCTGAAGCGCCTCGCGGCCCCGCTGTTCGAGCGCGAGGCGAGCGAGTGGCGCGACACGGCGCGGCTGCTCGCCGAGCAGAGCGCGCGCCTCGTCGCCGCCGGCTTCCACGCGCAGGTGGAGCCGTCCCCGCTGGCCCTCTTCTGGCTGGACGACGCCGGCCTCCGCCGCCCCGTGGACCCGCTCGACGCCGGCGGCGTGACGCTCCGCGGGACGGCCGTGCGGTGGACGGACGCCGAGTGGCACACGCGCGTCGCCCGCACGCCCGAGCGCGTGAGCCCTAACGTCGTGCTCCGCCCGCTCGTCCAGGACACGCTCCTGCCCACGGCCGTCTACATCGCCGGCCCTGGCGAGGCGGCCTACTATGCCCAGCTGACGCCGGTCTACGCCCGCTTCGGCGTCCCGATGCCCGCCATCGTCCCGCGCCTGAGCCTGACGGTCGTCGAGCCCGGCGTCCGGAAGGTCCTCGACCGGTACGGCCTCGACGTGCCCGACCTCCGCGGCGACCTTCAGGCGCTCTGGAAACGCCTCGCCCTCGCCGCGTCCGACACCGACATCGGCGGCCCGTTTGCGGACGCGCGCCGGACGATGGAGCGCCTCACGGACGACCTTGAGCGCCTCGCCGGCGGCGTCGACGCCTCGCTCGACGGCGCGGCGGGGGCCTTCCGCGAGGCGACGCGGCACGCGCTCGACCGGCTGGAACTCAAGACGGTCCGGGTCGAGAAGCGGCGGCACGCGGACATTCTCGCCCGCCTCGACCGGGCGCGGGCGGCCCTCTGGCCGGCCGGGGCGCTTCAGGAGCGGGCGCTGTCGCCACTCCAGATCGTCGCCCTCCACGGCACGGACGCGTTCCCGGCGCTCGTCGGCGCGGTCCCGCTGGACTCGACGGTCCACCACGTCGTCGAGATGTAGGGGCCGCGATTGCGGGATGGAGGCGAGTCAACGGCGGCGCGACAGATGGTTGAGCGTCCGGCCGTGCGACCTACTTTCAGTCCCCTGCGCTCCGCGGACCGATGTCGACGCCCCGCCTGCCCGCCCCGCCCGACCCGCCGCTGCGCGAGCGGTGGGCCGACCTCCGGCCGGGCGACCGGATCGGGCGCTACGTCCTGGGCGACGAGATCGGCCGGGGCGGGATGGGCGTGGTCTACCGCGCGCACGACCCGGCACTGGGCCGCGACGTGGCCGTGAAGGTGCTCCCTGCGGATGCTCACGGCGACCCGGAGCGGGTCGAGCGTCTCCGCGCCGAGGCGCGCGCGGCCTCTGCGCTGGACCACCCGCACGTGTGTACGGTCTTCGAGGTCGGCGAGTCCGAGGCCGTCGCCGGGCCGGGCCGCCTGTTCGTGGCGATGGCGCTCTACGAGGGTGAGGCGCTCGACGCGCGCCTCGCCCTCGGTCCGCTGCCTGTCGCCGAGGCCATCGACGTGGCGCGGCAGGTGGCGCTCGGGCTCGGCGCGGCCCACCGCAAGGGCATCGTCCACCGCGACGTGAAGCCGTCCAACGTCTTCCTGACGACCGAGCGGAGCCCGGCCGGCGGGCCGTGCGTGAAGCTGCTCGACTTCGGCGTGGCGCACGTCGAGGGTGCGCCGCTGACGCGGGCCGGGACGACGCTCGGCACGATCGAGTACGCCGCGCCCGAGCAGGCGCACGGCCAGGTCGGGCCGGCGGCGGACCAGTGGGGCCTCGGCGTGCTGCTCTACGAGATGCTCGCCGGCCGGCGGCCGTTCGACGAGCCCTACGAGGCGGCGCTCCTCTACGCCGTGCTCAACCTCGACCCGCCCCCGCTCCGCGACGCGCGCCCCGACGTGCCTGAGGCGCTCGCGGCCGTCGTGGAGCGCCTGCTCGCCAAGCGCCCCGAGGACCGCTTCGCGACGGCCGACGAGGCCGCCGCTGCCCTCGACGGCGTCCTCTCCATATCCGGCCCGAGTGCCGCCCCGCGGCCCGCCGCAGCCCGCTCCCCGCGGGCGTGGCCGGCCGGGTGGTCGCGCCTGAGGGCTGTACTTGGGAGCGTTACTTTTGTCGTCGCCGCGCTCGCCGCGTGGGCGGCGGTGGCGCGGTCGCTGCCGGACGAGAAGCACGTCGCCGTGCTCCCGTTCCGGAGCGTCGGCAGCGCGCCCGCGGCCCAGGCGTTCGCGGACGGGCTCGCCGAGACGCTCGCGAGCAGCCTCACGCAGCTCGAGCAGTACCAGGGCGCGCTGTGGGTCGTGCCCGCGAGCGAGGTCCGCGCCCAGGGCGTCGGGAGCCCGTCGGCCGCGCGCCGCGCGCTCGGGGCCACGCTGGTGGTCGAGGGGACGGTCGTGCGCGCCGGCGGGCGCGTCCGCGTCCTGCTCAACCTCGTCGACG
>JANPJI010000675.1:0-3186 GCA_031425425.1 Rubricoccaceae bacterium | reverse complement strand
GCGACGGCCTCCCCGAGGCGCTCCCGCCCGACCTCGACGCGCTCGCACGCGGCGTCGGCAGCGACGCACCGGACTCGCTTCGCGCCCGCCTCGACGCCCGCCTGACGTCCGCCGTGCTCCGCTTTGGCCGCGCTCTCCGCGAGCCGCGGGCCGACGTCGCCGCCCTTTACGGAGCGGCCTGGGCGCCCGCCGTCCATGCGCCCCGCGACCTCGACGCAGAGGCCCGGTCGCTCGCCGCCGACCTCGCCGCAACCGACGACGCCGACCGCGCCCTCGACGCGTTCGCCGACCGGCACCGGCCCGCCCACTCGGGCTACCGGCTCCTCCGCGCGGCCCTCGCCCGCGAGATCGACCTCGCCGCGGCCCCCGACCTCACGATCCGCGCCGACCTCGCCCCGGCCGACAGCGGCGCGGCCGTCCGCCGGCTTCGCCAGCGCCTCGCCATCGAGGGGGCGGTCGTCGAGGCGGGAGCGGGCTACGACGAGGCGCTCGCCGGGGCCGTTCGCACCTACCAGACGCGGCAGGGCCTTCCGACGACCGGTCGCGTGGACGCCGCGACGCGCGCGGCGCTGAACCGGCGTCAGCCTGGTGCCATCCCGGCCCTCGTTCTGAACCTCGAACGGTGGCGCTGGCTGCCGGACTCGCTCGGGCCGCTCCACGTGCTCGTCAACATCCCGGACTACCAGCTCGTCCTCCGCGAGCAGCGCGGCAGCCGCTGGGCCGAGGTGTTCCGCTCGCGCGTCGTCGTCGGGCAGCCGTCGTGGGCGACGCCCGTGTTCTCGGACACGATGGAGTCGGTCGTCTTCAACCCGACGTGGTTCATGCCCGCGTCGATCCAGATCGAGTCCTACGGGCGGCTGCGGCCGGACCGCGCGCTCCGCGAGCCGGGGCCGGGGAACGCGCTCGGGCGCGTCAAATTCCTGTTCCCCAACGACCACGCGGTCTACATCCACGACACGCCCTCGAAGTGGGGCTTCGAAGTGGAGCGCCGGGCGCTCTCGCACGGCTGCGTCCGCATCGGCGACCCGCGGGACTTCGCCGCGGCGATCCTCGCGCGTACCAACCGCTGGCCCACCGCCCGCGTGGACTCGATCTTCACCGGCCCGTGGACGCTTCGGCCGGTCACGCTCGACCGCGGCGTGCCGGTCCACCTCGCGTACTTCACCGCGCGGGCGGACGCCGCAGGACGGGTCACGCTGCTGGACGACGTGTACGGCCACGACCCGCGCCTCGCCAGGGCGCTCGGGCTGGAGCCGGCCGTCGCGCGCGTCGCCGACAACCGGACCCGGGCGACGGCGGACGAGGCGTAGACCGGTCCTGACAGGCGATGTGGCCGCGCCTCGCTCCCCCATGCGCGCACCCTGTGAAGCGGATGTGCGAAGCGCGTGGAACGAGGCGTTTCGGCAGGCCCGTTCATCCGGTTGGACCGATGAGCGCCGTACTCTTGTCCGGTCTGCCCCCCACCGCACCGTGCGCCTCTCCTCGTTTTCCGTCCTGCTCGTCGCCGCCCTCCTGAACTGGGGCTTCTGGGACGACCTGTTCGAGTCCGGTCCCGCCGCACCGGATGCGCAGGTCGTCCGGGCGTCCGTCGCCGGTGCCCTCGCCACGGTGCCCGCTCTGCACCCGGCGACCGCTCCGCTCTACGGCGAGCGCGGCGCGCTGCTGTGGACCTCGGCCGCACGCCGCCGGGCCACGGCCTCCGTCCTCGCCGCCGCCCCGCTCGACGGGATCGACGGGGCGAGCGTCCACGCCGGCGACGCGGCGCGAGCCGTCGCCGCGCTCGACCGCGCCGTGGCGTGGTGGGCGGGCCTCGACGCCGCGGCGCGCGACACGACCGCCGACCCGCGCCCGGCCCTCCTCGCCCGCGCCGACGTGCTGCTGAGCGACGGCACGCTGCGCCTCGGCGATGCGCTCCGCGGCCGACGCACCGATGCTCGGGCGCTGTACCCCGGCACGTGGTTCCCGACCCGCCGCGACACGGCCGACGTGGCGTTCGGCGCGCTCGCCGCGGCCGTCCGGACGGGCCGGCCCGAGCGCGTCGGCCGCGCCCTCGACGGGCTCCGTCCGCAGCAGGCGGGCTACCGCCGCCTCCGTGCGCGCCTGAGCGCCCTCCAGGGCACGCTGGCCCCGATCCCCGTCGGCCCGGCCCTCGCCGCCGGCGGCCGGTCGGTCCGCGTGCCGCACGTCCGCGCGCGCCTCGCCGCCTTCGGCTTCCTCCCCGCCGACACGCTCGGCGCGTGGGAGCGCCGCGACCCGTTCGTGTTCGACGACTCGCTCGCGGCCGGCCTCGCCCGGTTCGAGCAGGCGCACCGGCTGCCCGTCAACCGCGCGCTCGAAGACGCCGACGCGGCCGTGCTCAACGCCGACCCCGCCGCGCTGCGCGCGCGCCTCGCGCTGAACCTGGAGCGCTGGCGCTGGCTGCCCGACACGTTCGGCGAGGACTACCTGCTCGTCAACATCCCCGCATTCGAGCTCCGCGTGGTCCACGCCAGCCGCGAGGTGGACTCGCTCACGATGCCCGTCAACGTGGGCAATGCGACGACGACCGGCTGGACGACGCCCGTGATCGCCGATTCGGTCCACACGGTCGAGTTCCAGCCCGCGTGGTACGTCCCGGCGTCGCTCGCGCCCAGCCTCTTCGCACAGGCGCGCCGCGACAGCCTCTCGCTGTGGCGACAGGGCGTGGACGTGACGCTGAACGGGCGGCCCGTCGACAGCCGGTTCGTGCAGTGGGACTCGGTCTCGTCGGCCGGCTTCCGCTACGTGCAGCGGCCCGGCGCGTCAAACCCGCTCGGGCGCGTCAAATTTCTGATGCACAACCCGTACGCGATCCTCATCCACGACACCAACAAGCGCCACACGCTCACGGACGGCGTCGGCTCGTCGATGTCCAGCGGGTGCGTGCAGGCCGGCGCGCCGGACCGCCTCGCCGAGCACCTGCTCACGACCGTCAACGGCTGGGCAGCGGGAGAGGCCGAGGCGGCGTACCGGCGCGGCCCGCGCCGCGGCGTGCGCCTGGAGCGCCCGTTCGCGACGCAGTTCGTCTACTTCACCGCGGCCGTCGAGCCCGACGGGGCGCTCCGGCTCTACGACGACCCGTACGGCTACGACGCGCGCCTCGCGCGGGCGCTCGGGCTCGACCTCGGCGCCCCGCCCCCCGAGGTCGCCGACGCGGCATTGGCGGCA
>JANPJI010000674.1:0-1788 GCA_031425425.1 Rubricoccaceae bacterium | reverse complement strand
CGTCGACGGCCGGGGCCTCGCACCGGGCGTGTACCGGGTCCGCGTGACGGTCCCGGCCGGCGAGCGCATCGTCACCCTCGTCCGCGCCCGCTGACGCCCGCTCGCACACGCCTGCGGACCGCGCTAGCTCCGGTTCTCACGTCACGTCTCCCCTTCCCAATGCGCCTGGCTCCACTGCTCGTCCTGCTCGTCGCGATGCCCGCGCTCGCACAGCCCGTCCCCGGCGCGTGCCGCCTCGGCGTCGCCGAGGACTCGCTAACCGTCGGGGCCGTCCGCGCCGCCGTGTTCAACACCGGGGCCCTTTTCTTCGGCAACAGCGCGACGAACGGCGACGGCTACATCGTCCCGAAAGAGACCGGCCATTCGCCCATCTTCGCCGCCGGCCTCTGGCTCGCCGGAACCGTCGGAGGTGAGGTCCGGGCCGCCCAGGCGACCTACGCCGCCTTCGTCTTCCGGCCCGGCCCACTCGGCGACGACGGACGCCCCGTCGACCCGGCCGACTGCTCCGCCTTCGACCGCATCTACTCCGTCAGCCGGAGCGACGTCACCGCGTACTACACCACCGGCCGGGCCACCGACGACCTGCGGGACTGGCCGTGGCGCCTCGGCGCGCCGGTCCTGGATGGCGACGGCGACCCGGCGAACTACGACCTCGCCGCCGGCGACCAGCCGGCGATTCGGGGCGACCAGACCGCGTGGTGGCTCATGAACGACTCGGCCACCCTGGCCGGCGACCCGAATGCGACGCTGCGGACGCCGCTCGGCGTCGAGGCACGCGTCGAGGCGTTCGCCTTCGCAGACCCGCGCCTGAGCGCCGTCACGTTCTACCGGTACACGCTCACCAACCGCACGGCCGCCACCATCGACTCGGCCTACGCCGGCCTCTTCGTCGACTCCGACCTCGGCGACGGCATTGACGACTACGTGGGCTCGGATACCCTCTCGGGCATGGCTTACACGTACAACGCGGACAACCTCGACGCGGCCTACGGGATCCCGCCGGCCGTCGGCATGCAGGTCGCGAGCGGACCGGTGGGCCTGCCGAATGGCCGCGACGACGACGGCGACGGCACGGTCGACGAGCCCGGCGAGCGCCTCGGAGCGACGGCCATGCCGCGCATCCTGAAAAACGGCAGCACGGTAGTCATCGAGCCAAGGACTCCACGCGAGATGGCCCACCGGTTTCAGGGACGCTGGGGCGACGGTTCGGTCATGCGGGAGTTGGGCAGCGGGTACGACCAGCCCTCCACCGCCCGCCTGACCCGGTTCGCGTTCACCGGCGACCCAGTCACGAACCGCGCGTGGACGGAGGGCAACCCCGGCGCGGGGTTTCCGCAGAATGCCCCGCAGGACCAGCGGATGCTCGTCGGCACCGGCCCCTTCCGCCTCCGCCCGGGCCAGTCCGAGACGGTGACGTTCGCCGTTCCGTTTGCCCAGGGATCGTCCAACATGGATTCCATCACACGCCTCCGCGGCGTGGCCGCGGCCGTCCGCGCCGTCGAGCGGTTCGGCGGACTCGAGCCCGTCGCCGTCGAGCGGACGGGCCTGGCCGCCCCGACACCGGATGAGACGGTCCGGCTGAGCGCGCCGTCGCCGAGTCCGTTCACGTCGCGCACGGTCGTCCGCTACGAGGCGCCGGCCGGGACGCTTCTTCGCGCGACGCTCCACGACGTGCTCGGCCGCCGCGTGGCGGTCGTCCACGACGGCCCGACGGCCGACGTCGCGGGCGACCTCGCCGTGGACGGGCGGGGGCTGGCGCCGGGGACGTACCTGCTGCGCGTGCGTGTG
>JANPJI010000673.1:0-2310 GCA_031425425.1 Rubricoccaceae bacterium | reverse complement strand
CGCCCGCACCCGGTCGCCGGGCGCATCCTGTGGGTCCAGCCCGAGGACGGCCCGCGCCTCGCCGAGGCGGCACGTCTCGCTGTGAGCCTGGCCCTGGCCGATCCGCGGTGGCGCGTCTCGGTCCAGGGCCACAAGGCCCTCGGCGTGGACTGAGCCGGGCTACCGCGTGCCGACCGTCGCGTGGAGCGTCTGATCCTCGCCGCCGCGGACGATGCGGACGTCGCGCGCCTGGCCCGCCGCCTCGGCGAGGGCGGCGACGAGGTCGTGCGGGCTTGCGATGGCGTGGTCGCCGAGGCCCACGAGGATGTCGCCGACGAGCACGCCGGCCGCATCGGCCGGGCCGTCTGCCGTGACGTCGAGTACGATGAGGCCCGTTTGTCCGTCGCGGAGCTGAACCGGCTGCGTCGCCACGCCGAGGAAGCCGTGCGGGACGCGCCCGTGCGCGGCGATCATCTCGGCCACGCGCCGGAGCGTCGCCACGGGGAGAGCGAGGCTGGCGCGCCGTCCGAAGTGCGACGTGTTGAGCCCGGCGACGCGCCCGTGCCCATCCACCAGCGCGCTGCCCGAGAAGCCGGGGTAGACGCGGATCTCGGTCTCGACGAACGCCTCGACGCGCCCGCCGGCCGCCGTGCGCCACGCGCCGCTGCGGCGCGAGACGATGCCGGCCGCGGCCTGCGCCTCGCGGTCGTGCCGGCCGACCGACAGCACGAAGTGCCCGACGGCGAGCGTGTCCGCCTCGGCCCAGTCGGGCGGCGTGAGGGTGGCCTCGGCGCGGAGCAGCGCGAGGTCCGTCGACGGGTCGCGGCCGACGAGGACGGCCGCGACCGTCTCGCCGGACGGAAGCCCGACGCGCAGCCCGTCGTCGCGCTGGACGGTGTGGTCGGACGCGAGCACGAGCCCGTCGGCGCTCCAGGCGATGCCCGAGGCGTTGCCGCGCCGCCGCGCCTCGACCCGAACGACAGATGGCGCGACGGCGGCGACGGCCGCCGCGAGGCCGTCGGAGACGGACGTGAAGGAAGAAAGGTCAGCCATGAGACCGGGAGAGAAGGAGTGTGCACGAGGGTAGCCCGGCCACGCCCGCGCCCGCCCCGGCAGACCGGCCGGGGCGGACCTGTCGCTTCGGCCAGGCCCGCCCGCCGCGCCTTCTCCGCCGCCGGGTTACAGCGTGATGAGCCCGAGGCGCGCGCCCGACACGACGGCTTCGGTCCGGCTCTGCGCGCCGAGCTTGGCGAGAATCTGCGCGACGTGGTAGCGGGCCGTCCGCTCGGTGACGCCGAGGCGGTCGGCGACGAGCTTGTTCGGGAGGCCTTCGGCGAGGAGGGCGAGCGTCTCGGCCTCGCGCGGCGTGAGCGCCTCGGCCCCGGCCGGCGCAGGTTCGCCGAGACGGCTGGAGAGGACGGCCTCGGCGAGCTCCGCGTCGAGCACGACGAGGCCGCGGGCGACGGCCGCGAGCGCAGCCAGGAGGTCGGTCGCTGTAGCGTCGCGGGGGAGGAGGCCGCGCGCGCCGGCCCGCCACGCCGCCTCCGCGGCGCCGTCGCCCGAGACGAGTGCGAGCACAGGCACCGCCTCGGCGATGCCCGCCGCGCCGTCCGTCCACAGCGCGACATCGTGCGGCCCGTTCGGGTCGGCCGTCTCGACCGTCGCGCCGGCCTCGCGGAGGAGCGCCGGGAGCGCGGCGCGCACGAGTGCGTCGGCCGCGGTGACGGCGACGCGCAGCGGGGGCGCGCCCGGAGCAGAGACGACGAGCGTGGGCATGGCGCGGCAACACGGCCGCGCCGCGCCGGGTTCGCGCAGAGTCGTCCGCGCTACGCGAACCGCGCGAGGAGCCAGTCGCGGAGTGCGACGTCGGTCGGAGCGAGGTCCTCGGAGAGGGTCGGGAGAGACGCGAGGCGCGCGAGGCGCTCCGGGGTTTCGGCGGGCGCGCCGAGCACGCGTGCGACCTCGTCGGGGAACTTGGCCGGGTGCGCCGTCGCCAGAACGACGCCGGACTCGCCCGCGCGACGGACGCGTTCCCACGCCGCGACGCCGACGGCCGTGTGCGGATCGGCGACGTAGCCGGTCCGCTCCGACAGGCCGCGCATGGCCCGCTCCGTCTCGGCGTCGCTCACCGAGACGGCCTCGACAAACTTCGACAGCGCGGCCGGCGAGCCGTAGAGGTCCAGCAGGCGCGCGAGGTTGCTCGGGTCGCCGACGTCCATCGCCGTCGAGAGCGTCTGGTGCGACGCGCGGGGCGTGTACGGCATCCCGCCGAGGACGTCCGGCAGGAGCGCGTTGGCGTTCGTCGCCGCGACGAACCGGCCGAGCGGGAGG
>JANPJI010000672.1:0-1937 GCA_031425425.1 Rubricoccaceae bacterium | reverse complement strand
GCTCTACACCGACGGTCTCGTCGAGGCGCGCGACGCGGCCGGCGAGGAGTGGGGCTACACGCGCCTCCTGGACGCCGTCGCCCGGCACCGCGCCGAGCCCGCCGCCGCCCTCCTCGCCAACCTCCTCGCCGAGCACCGCGCGTGGTCCGCCACGCCCGACGCCCCCACCGACGACGTCACGGTGGTCGTGATGAAGTGGAACGGGACGGAGAGTTTGGAGAGATGAGTTTGGAGAGAAAGGCCGCTCCGGCTTCGTCTCTCTCCATCCACTCCCCTCCCCAGGCTCCCCACTCTCCAAACTCTTTTCTCTTCAAACTCTCTTCTCCCTTGAGCTCCTTCTCCGTCACCTTCTCGACCCTCGGCAGGGCGCACGTGCTCGCGCTCGCGGGCGACCTCGACGCGCACACCGCCCCCGAGTTCGACGCCGCCCTCCGCTCGTGCCTCGACGGCGGGCACGTCCGAATCGTCGCCGACGGCGCGGGGCTGACGTACGTCTCGTCGGCCGGCCTCGGCGTGTTCATGGCATTTCTGGAGCCGACGCGCAGTGGAGGTGGGGACCTCGTCATCGCAGCACTGCCCGCGCGCGTCTTCGAGACGTTCGACCTGCTCGGCTTCCCCGAGGTCTTCCGGTTCGCGCCGACCGTCGAGGCGGCCGCCGCTCTGTTCGAGGTCACGTCGTGAGCGAGCGCCGCGCACCCCGGCTCGGTACCCTGCGTCTCGCCGGCGACACCGGCGAGCTCGCGCGCCTGCGCCGGTCCGTCGCCGCGTGGGCCGCGTCCTGCACGCTCGACGATGCCACCGCCCGGCGCCTCGTGCAGGCGGCGGACGAGGCGGCGACGAATGCCATCGAGCACGGCATGGCGGACCGCGCGAACGGCCGTGTCGTCGTGGAGGCGCGTTGGGGGGCGGACGGACTGACGGTGACGGTCCGCTACCGCGGCCCGCGATTCGACCCGACGGCCGCGCCGGCTCTCTCGCAGAACGAGGCGCTGCGGACGCGCGCCAAGCACGGCTACGGCCTGATCCTCATCCGCCGCCTCGTCGCCCACGTCGGCTACGCGTATCGCCGCGGCGTCAACGAGGTCCGCCTGACGGCCCGCCGCGACCCGTAACGCGCTCGCCCAGCAGGAACAGCAGCGGCAGGTGGACGCGGGCGCGCCACGACCGCTCCGAGTGGTCGGCTCCGGGAAACGCGAGCGAGACCACGTCCACGCCGGGCCGCCAGCCGCGCGCCGTGAGGGCAGCGTCGACGGACGCCTGGAACGGGGCGTAGCCGGCGTCGAGCGTCTCGGTGCCGTGGTCGAAGTAGAGCCGGTGCGCGCCGGGCGCGGGCAGTGCGCCGGGCAACCACCGCGCCGCGGCCCCCTCGACGGCCGGCCAGTGGGTCGACACGCAGGCGGCAGCCCCGAACACGCCGGGGTACTCGGCGAGGGCGTACGCCGAGATCAGCCCGCCCATGCTGGAGCCCATCACGAACGTGCTCGCCGGCCCGCGCCGCGTCCGGAAGCGCGCGTCCACGAACGGCTTCAGTTCCTCGACGAGAAAGCGGAGGTAGGCGTCCGACCGGAGCCCCGCGACCGGCCCGACGCCGGGGATGTCGTAGCGGACGGTGTCGGCTCCGGGGACGGCCCGCTGCGGCATGTACTCGGGCCGGCGGTACGCCGTGTTCCACACCGCCACGACGACCGGCGCCTCGATGGCCCCGACGGCGAGGAGACTGGTGAGCGCCTCGTCCACGCCCCAGTCGACGCCGGTGAAGGACGTGGCCGGGTCGAACTGGTTCTGGCCGTCGTGGAGGTAGAGGACCGGGTAGGTGCGCGTCGTGTCTGCGTCGTAGCCCGGCGGCAGCCACACGTCCACGTTCCGCGGGAGGACGCTGCGGGACGAGATGTCCGCGAAGCGCAGGACCGTTCCGGTCACTCCCGGCCCGATGACGG
>JANPJI010000671.1:0-1673 GCA_031425425.1 Rubricoccaceae bacterium | reverse complement strand
GTACGGCGCGCCCGCCGGGCGGGCCTCGTACTCGGCCGTCGTGAGGGTGTCGGGGAGCGCGGGCGAGAGGACGCGACGGATGTCGGGGGTCTGGGCGGCGGCGGCCGGGGCGAAGACGGCGAGGAGGAACGCAAGGCGCATCGGGAGACGAGGGCGGGAGGTGCCTCGCGAACGCCCTCCCTGCGGTCTGACGTATCTCCGGAAGTCGTTCCAGAACGGTGGGATGCCCGGCGGATAGACGCCGCGCGCTTTGCTGAGACATGTGGTGGGGGCACTTTGCAATCTCTTCGGGCCTGGCCGTTGCACACGGCATCGAGCCCTATGAATCTCAACGTCATCTCCCCCGTACGGCGCCCCGTCACACCGCTCCACCCCATGGATCCCTCCCTGACTCCCTCCGAGGCTCGCGTCCTCCCGGACCCGAACGGCTACGTCGGCCAGGATGCCCTGCTCGCCGGTGCCCGATTCCTTCTCGCCACCGGCGTGCTGCGGGCCGAGCCTCACGAGCACAAACGGTGGTGGGGCAGCCAGCGGGAGCTGTGCCTCACGGTCCAGGGTGCGTCCCCTGCGACTCCGCATCTCCTGGCGCTTCGGGACGCGCTCGTCGGGGCCACGGAGAAGCGTTCCTGTCTGGCACCGGCCGAGATCGCCTACCACCTCCAGCGGACATTCGGAGTCGGATACAGCGGCTACCTCACAGCCGTCCGGTCCGACCTCCAGGGCCGAGGGCTCCTCCACCAGACCGAGCGCCGGAGGCTAGGGATCACGCGGCGGCGGTGGGAGCGGACCAGCCTGGGCGAGTCGGCATTCGCTGCGCTGGAAGGACGGCTGGCCGAGGCCCGCACGATTCCTGAACTGCTCGGGCACGACCCGGCCCGGGCTGCGGCCGTTGCCGCGGGGCTCGGCGGCCTCCTCCTCGCCTTCGACGAACTCCGTCCGCACTACCCCGAGCTCGCCGAGGCGCTCCGGCGTCACGGGGACGGCTCGGCCGACACGGCGTGGGTGTCCGCCGTCGACAGCGGCGGGACGGCTCTCGGCATGGCGACCGACTTCGGACTCGTCGACAGCCTATCGGGTGCGCTCGACGCGCTGGACGCACTCGGCGGGGCGTTCGACGCCGGGTTCGACGGCGGTGGAGCGGACGGCGGTGGAGGAGACGGAGGCGGCGATTGAGCGAACGCCCGGTGCGTCACCCGTTCGCTCGGACACGCAGCCACGGCCTACCGCCGCGCGAGCACGATGGCCGCGCGGTGCGCCTCGGTCGTCCCGCCCGCCGTGTCGACGGCCTCCAGGAGAACGACGTAGATGCCGGTCCTCAGCCGGCGGCGGTCGTCGCCCGTGCCGTCCCACTCGACCGTCCCCGTAGATCCCGAGAGGCGCCCGTCCTCGACCTCGCGCACGAGCCGCCCGCCGCCGTCGAAGATGCGCACGCGGACGAGCGCGGCGGGCGCGTCGAGCGTGTACGTGATGCGCGCGGCCTCGCCGTCGTCGGGCGCGAACGGGCTCGTGACGGTGATCGCGTCGCCGCGCTCGACCGGCGGGCCGGCGATGCTCAGCGAGTTGGCGCGCCCCGGCGTCCCGCCGCTCTCGTCCAGCGACGACGACCAGTTGCTGGCCGTGTTGGACGGCCCGGCCGCGTCGCGGCGTTCGAGGGCGATCCCCGAGGCGTCGTC
>JANPJI010000670.1:0-7223 GCA_031425425.1 Rubricoccaceae bacterium | reverse complement strand
GGCCTCGTTCGCGATGCTCGGCGACCTCAACCTCGCCGAGCCCGGCGCGCTGATCGGCTTCGCCGGGCCGCGCGTCATCCGCGAGACCATCGGCCGCGACCTGCCCAAGGGCTTCCAGACGGCCGAGTTCCTCGTCCAGCGCGGGTTCATCGACCGCATCGTGCCGCGGACCGCCCTCAAGGAGACGCTCGGGCACGTGCTCGACCTGCTCATGGACGACGCCGACGCGCCGCTCGCGACCGCGGAGGCCGTCGTCGAGGCCTCCGCGAACGGCAGGGCCTGACCCGGAGCGCCTCTACCGCGGCGGAACGGCCTGCGCCGCGAGCGGCCCGGCCCCCTTCGCCGCGAGGTAGAGCAGCAGCGGTACGACGAGGCTCACGCTCTCGGTGAGGTACGTCCGCGTGAAGAGGTAGACCTGGAACGCGGGCTCGAACCAGCCCAGCCCGACGGCGAACACGGCCAGCGACAGCGCCCCGACGACGAGGTGGTACCCGAGCAGCACGAGCCAGAACGCGCGCGTCGGGAAGCGGGCGAGCAGGAACATGGCCGGGAGCAGAAACAGGACGCCGACCGGGGCGGACCACTCGGCCGTGCCGCCCTCTCGGGCGAGCTGCCGGAGGTCGCGGCCGTCGTACCGGTCGAGCGGGACCGCATACACCGCGTCGGGCCGCGCCGGGGTCGTCGCGACGACGAACGACTGCGCCCGCGGCGTGCCGACGGCCTCGAAGAGCGGCCGGGCGACGTGCATCGCCGCCCACTCTCGCGCCGGACGCATCGCGCCGACGTAGAACGCCAGCAGGAGCCCGGCGAAGAGAAGGCCCCACAGGCGCGGGTGCCGCTGCACGACCGTTCGCCAGCCAGCGGACCGATGCGCGACGTGCGGCGGAGCCGCGGGCTCGTCAGGCACCGGCGAGGACCGGGCCGGACACCGGCGGCGCGCCGGCCGGCGGCGAGCCACCGGGCCGCGCATCCGTCGAGCCGCCGTAGTTGGCCCACAGCACCCATAGCCCGAAGATGACGAGGTAGAACACGAACAGCGCGTGGAGGCCGTGGACCTCGCCGAAGATGGCCGGCCAGCGGTCCGAGATCACGAGCAGCGAGGCGCACCGGACGATGTTGGTCACGACGATCGCGGCGAGCCCGAGCGGGATGAAGAGCGCGCGCCGCGCCCACGTGCCGGGGTACGCGATCACGAAGCCGATGAAGAGGCTCAGCGCCGACAGCCCGTTGCACCCGTTCTCGATGATCACGCCGGCCGTGGGCGTCGCCCAGACCGTCCGCCCGTCCACGACGACGGTGTCGTAGAACGGACGCAGCACGGCCCCGGTCCACGCCGCGACGGACGTCGAGAGCCACGCGTCGATGCGGCCGTCGGGGAGCAGCCAGAGGTCGTACACGACGAACCAGACGGCGTAGATCGCGGCCATCTTGAGCAGGAACGCTGTGAGCGCCCGGTTCGAGGCCCAGAGGGACTGCCCGGTCGGCTCGGGCGGCGTGGCGGTGGACATGGCGTCGGGGGTCGTTGCGGTCAAGATAGGCCGAGCACGGCGGCGACGAAGGCGCGCTCCAGGCGCGCCGGCTCGAAGGCGGACGTCACGTGGGCGCGGCCCGAGCGCCCGTAGCGGTCGGCGTGGGCGATCGCGTCGGCGAGGGCGGCGGCGAGCGCGACCGGGTCGCCGGGCGGCACGAGGCGGCCGTCGACTCCGTCGCGGACGATCTCGGCCGCAGCGGCGTGGCCCGTCGCCACGACGGCGCAGCCGGCCTCCATCGCCTCGGTCATGACGAGCCCGAACGACTCGGGGAGGGCCGAGGGAAACGCGAGCACGTCGGTCTGGGAGAGGAGCGCACGGACATCCGCCCGGCCGAGCGGGCCGGCGACGGTCGTCCGGCCGGCGAGCCCGTGCGCCCCGACGAGCGCCACGAAGGCCGCCCGGTCCTGCTCGCGGAGCCACGTCCCGGCGAACGTGAGCCGGAAGGCGACGCCCTGTGCGCGCAGCCGCGCAGCAGCCTCGGCAAGCGTCCGGTAGCCCTTCTCGGGGATCATGTTGGACAGAAACGCGACGTGCGGGACCTGCCCGGCGCGCGCGGCGCGCGCCGCGTCGACGTCCGCCTCGGTGCGGCGCATGTCCGGCGGGACCGGGTTCGGCACCACCACCACGTCGGCCTCGGGGAGGGCGGCGCGGATGCCCGCCGCCGCGAACTCACTGGGGACGAGGATGCGCGCGAAGCGGCGCGCCGTGCGCCGCGCGAGCGGCCCCGCCGCAGCGTCGGTGAGGATGCGCCCGTAGTCGCCGACGTGGATGTGCGCCACGACGCGGACGCGGCGCGGCACGAGCGCGAGGGCCGCGGCATCGCGGAGGAGCCCGAGGTGGCTGCTGGCCGGCGTGAGGTACACGATGTCCGGGGCCGCCCGGCGCACGTGCCGCCCGAAGCGGGCGAGGCTCCGCGCCCACACGCCGACGCGGTGGGCCGAGAGCGTGCGCGGCCGCCGCCAGGCTTCGGCACGGTCGGCCGTGTCCAGCCGCTCGACACGGGCGTGCGCCGCGAGCGCGACGCAGAACGTCTCCGTCATCACGCTCTGCCCGTTGACGGGCGGCGGGAACGGCGCGAAGGCGAGCACGAGCGGCAGTTCGGTCACGCGGCGACCCCGGCGGCCCACCCGTCCAGACCCGCCTCGGCGAGGCGCTCGGCGGCCCACCCGCGGTCCGCGGCCGAGAAGTCGCCCGTGCCCGCGCCGGGCGGGCGGTCGCGGACGAGCGCGAAGCCGTCCAGCATGGCGTCCAGCCCTGTGACGTTCCCCGCCCCGGCCGCGCGGCGCACCCGGTCCGGTGCGCTCGCGTCGGCCGCGCTGGCGAGCGCACCGGCGTCGGCGGTCACACCGACGGCCGCGAGCATCCGGCCGACCTCCCCTGCGGGGTCGGCGCGGAGCGCCTCGTAACGGACCACATAGACGGCGCGGGTCTCCCACGACCGCGTGTGGCGGATCCACCACGGGAGCCCGCGGCGCGCGTCCCGCAGGAAGGCCGAGAGCGCGACGTCCGGCCCACCGGCCCGCGCCGTCCAGTAGGCGTGGTACGAGGCGACGGCGTCGAGCGGCTGCCGGGCGATCAGGACGGCGCGCGGGCGCGCGAGAACCGGCGCGTACGGCCGGTGCGTCTTGACGAAGCGCGGGAGCGCGTCCGGCCCGCCCGCCGCCCGCGCCGTCCACAGGTTCGAGGCGCCGAGCTCGGGGACGGCCGCCTTCATCTCGTCGAAGCCGAGCGCCGCGTCGTCGCCGCGGCCTGCGCGCAGGGCGGCGTAGTGGGCGAGCACGAAGCGGACGAGCGTGCTCCCCGAGCGGGGGAAGGAGCACAGGAGCACGTCCCGGTGCCGGAGGGCGGCGGTCCCGGCCGCGTAGCGGGCGGCGAGGGCGAGGCGGCCGGGAAGCGTCACCGGCACCGTCAGGCCACACCGACGGTCGGCGGGGCGGAGAGCGTCCCGTCGCCGCTGCGGGCCGCCGGGGCACTTTCGGCACCGGCCGCGGTCGGCGTGTCGTCGACAGGAGCCGCCGGCGCGAACGTCGGGACGAGGGCCCGGAAGGCGGCGCGGATGCCCGCCTCGTCGCGGCGCTCGGCGGCGTCGAAGAGAGCCGCGAGATCCGCCTCGAAGGACGTCCCGGGGGCCGTCTTGCGGGCGACGAAGATCTGGTCGTGCGCCGACGCCTCGGTCCCCTCCTCGGCCGTGAGGAGCTCCTCGAACAGCTTCTCGCCGGGGCGCGTGCCGCTGAACTGGATCTCGATGTCGCGGCCGGGCTCCAGCCCCGACAGCAGGATCAGGTCGCGGGCGAGGTCCTGGATGCGGACCGGCTCGCCCATGTCGAGCACGTACACGCGCCCGTTCTCGGCGATGGCCCCGGCCTGGAGGACGAGCTGCGACGCCTCGGGGATGGTCATGAAGTAGCGGACCATGTCGGGGTGCGTGACCACGACCGGCCCGCCGCGGCGGATCTGCTCGCGGAAGATGGGCACGACGCTCCCGCGGCTCCCGAGGACGTTGCCGAAACGCACGGAGACCATCGTGCAGCCCGCGGCGCACCCCTGGGCGGCGGTGGCCACGACCTGCTCGGCGACCCGTTTCGAGGCCCCCATGACGCTCGTCGGGTTGACGGCCTTGTCGGTCGAGATGTTGACGAGCGTGCGGACGCCGAACTCGCCCGCGAGGCGCGCCACGTTGCGCGTCCCGCCGACGTTGTTGAGCACGGCCTGCTCGGGGTTCTGCTCCATCAGCGAGACGTGCTTGTGGGCCGCCGCATGGAACACCACCTCCGGCCGGTAGCGCTCGAAGACGGCCCGCAGCGACGCCTCGTCGCGGACGTCGCAGATCTCGCGGTGGCGCGCCACGTCGGGGAAGTCCCGCGCGAGCGCGCGGTCGACGTCGAACACGCTGTTCTCGCCGCGCCCGAGCAGGATCACCGCGGACGGCCCGAAGGCGGCGACCTGAGCCACGACCTCGGCACCGATCGACCCGCCGGCCCCGGTCACGAGCACGCGCCGCCCACAGAGGTAGTCGGCGACGGGCGCCGTGTCCAGCTGCACCGCCGCCCGCCCGAGCAGGTCCTCGACGTCGACCTCGCGGACGGACGACACCGAGACGCGCCCGCTGGCGAGGTCGTGCAGGCTGGGGATGGTGCGGTGCTGGATGCCCGCCTCGCGCGCCTGCTCGACGATGCGCCGGAGGACGCCGCCGGCCGCGCTCGGCATCGCCACGAGCACCTCGTCGGCGTCGGTCCGCTCGGCCGTCCGCGTGAGGTCGTCGATGGGGCCGTAGACGCGCACGCCGGAGAAGCGGCGGCCCTCCTTGGCCGGGTCGTCGTCCACGAACCCGACGGGGAGGCGGCTGGCCTCGGGGTGCCGCTTCATCTCGCGGGCGATGAGCTGCCCCGCCTCGCCGGCCCCGGCGATGAGCACGCGCCGCTCGCGGCCCTCGGCGCGCAGCCGCACGCGGAGCACGCCGCGCTCCTCGAAGTAGAGCCGCGCCGCGAACCGCAGCGCGGCCAGCCCGAGCAGCGCCACCATGCCCTCGATCAGCGGCACGCTCCGCGGGACGAACACGACCTCGTACGGCACCACAAGCACGAACACGACCTCGGCCGCCAGCACGGCCACGACGAGGCGCACGAGCGGGCTCAGGTCGCGGAAGCCGACCCGGTGCCACGACGGCCGGTGCTGCCGCGTCGCCACGAGCACGGCGGCCTTCAGGACGGCGAAGATGGCCGTGTAGGCGACTATGTCGGGCGCGCGCTCGGCCGCGCCCACGTCGAGGCGGATGAGGTACGCGACCGGGGCCGCGAGGACCCAGACGCTCAGGTCGAGAACGCTCTTGAGGATCGAACGGCGCATTCGGGGGTGGGCAGCGGTTCGGGCGATCTCCGCCGTGGACGGCAGAAAGTACGGGCGGCTCCCTGCCCCTGCCGAGAACGTGCAGACTCTTGGCGAGACGGGAACGCCGGGCTCTGGAGCAGCCCCCTACACGGGAGATACGAGAAAACGCGCCGCGTCAGGTCACGGCGTCTCCTGCGCCGCGGCGCTATGCCGCGACGCCTGCCTCTGCCACGCGCCGCACGCCCCGAACGACCCGCTCGACGTCGGCCGCGGTCATCGCGGAGCCGGACGGCAGGCACAGCCCGTCGCGGAACAGGTCCGCACCAACGCCCCCGCCGACGACCTCGAAGTCGGCGTAGGCCGGCTGGAGGTGCATCGGCTTCCACACCGGCCGCGCCTCGATGTCGTCCGCGTCGAGGGCCAGGCGGACGTCCTCGCGGGTCGCGCCGAACGCCTCGGGGTCGATCGTGAGGCACGTCAGCCAGCGCGTGGCGCGGCCCCACGGGGCCTCGGGCATGAACGCGACGCCGGGCAGCCCGCCGAGCGCCTCGCGGTACGCCTCGAAGACCGCCCGCCGCGCGTCCACGCGCGCGTCGAGCACTCGGAGCTGGCCGCGGCCGATGCCCGCGAGGACGTTGCTCAGGCGGTAGTTGTAGCCGACCTCCGAGTGCTCGTAGTGCGGCGCGTCGTCGCGGGCCTGGGTGGCGAGCTTCTTGGCGTGCGCGGCGACGGCCGCGTCGCCCGTGACGAGCATCCCGCCGCCGGACGTGGTGATGATCTTGTTGCCGTTGAACGAGAAGATGCCGGACTGGCCGTCGATGCCCGGCGAGCGGCCGGGACCCCCTGTCGCCCCGGTGTAGGTCGCCCCGAGCGCCTCCGCGGCGTCCTCGACGAGCGCGACGCCGTAGCGCTCGCAGAGCTCTACGAGCGGGTCGAGGTCCGCACTCTGCCCGTAGAGATGGACGGCCACGAGCGCTTTCACCTGCCGTCGCCCCGAGGCGCGGCCACCCACGGCGCGCGCGCGGAGCGCGTCCTCGACGAGGTTCGGGTCCAGGTTCCACGACGCCCGCTCGCTGTCCACGAACACGGGCACGCCGCCCTCGTACAGGATCGGGTTGACGGACGCGCAGAAGGTCAGGTCGGACACGAGGACCTCGTCGCCGCGGCCGATGCCGGCGAGGCGCAGCGCGAGGTGGAGCGCGGCCGTGCCGGACGACACGGCGACGGCGTGGGCCGCGCCCGTGTAGGCGGCGAACTCGGCCTCGAAGGCGTCCACGTGCGGCCCCACCGGGGCGACCCAGTTGGTGGCGAAGGCCTCGGCGACGAGGGCCAGCTCGTCGGAGCCGATGTGCGGCGGCGAGAGAAACAGGCGGGACATGGCGGAACGGTTCAGGGGAGTGGCCGGGCCGGGACGCCGACGCAGGTGGTGTATGCGGGAAGGTCGCCCACGACCGCGGCCCCGGCCCCGACGACGGCCCATGACCCGACGGCACAGCCCGGCGCGACGCAGCACCCGACGCCGAGCAGGACGCCCTCGCCGACGTCGACGCCGCCCGAGAGGTGCGCCCCCGGCGCGACGTGCGCGAAGTCCCCGATGTGACCGTCGTGGTCCACGCTCGCAGAGGTATTGACGATGGCGTGGCGGCCGATCTCGGTGTCGGGCTGCACGACGGCCCCGGCGAAGACGACGGTCCCCTCTCCCACCGTCACCGTCGGGTGGACGATGGCCGCAGGATGGATAGCCGTCGCCCAGCGGATGTTCGGGAACGCCTCGGCAAGGCGGCGTCGGGCCGCGTTGTCGCCCACGGCGAGGACGGCCGAGCCGTCGTGCGCGGCGAGGAGCGATACCGGCCCGA
This sequence comes from Rubricoccaceae bacterium, assembly GCA_031425425.1. Lineage (GTDB taxonomy): Bacteria > Bacteroidota > Rhodothermia > Rhodothermales > Rubricoccaceae > DASVSE01. The sequence goes on along the minus strand of JANPJI010000670.1, from coordinate 7 downwards.
GCACCGG
>JANPJI010000669.1:0-7164 GCA_031425425.1 Rubricoccaceae bacterium | reverse complement strand
ACGGCTCGCTGACGGGCATCCGCGTCTTCGGCAGCGCGCAGGCGGTCGAGGCCGAAGCCGTGACGGACCCCGAGACGGGTGCCGCCGTCGTGGACTCGGCCTCGGGCGAGGCCGTTACGCGGCAGCCCGACTCGCCCCCGTTCGGGTCCAACCCCCTCGAGCAGTTCGTCTTCGGCGCGCAGGCGTTCGTCGCCGGGGCGGCCTACTGGGTCGGCATCCTGCTGTGCCTCTTCGCGACCGGCGGGCTCGTGGCGAGCCTCGTGGAGCCGGGGCAAGCGGACCTGCTCGTCTCAAAGCCGCTCTCACGGAATGCCGTCCTCGCAGGGCGCCTCGCCGGCGTCGGCGTCGTCACGTTCGGCCTCGTGACGTACCTGCTCGGCGCGGTGTGGCTCGTGATGTCCATCAAGACGGGCATCTGGAACCCCCGCTTCCTCCTCGCCATCGGGGCCGTGTGGACCATGTTCGCCGTGCTCTACGGCATCGTGACGCTCGCGAGCGTGTGGAGTGGGAGCGGACCGCTCGCGCTCATCGTGACGCTCGGGCTCGTCTTCACGACGCTCATCCTCGCCATCCCCAACCTCGCGCTGTCGGTCAACGCGACGCTCCGGCCGCTCATCGAGGGCCTCTACGTCGTCCTCCCGCGGTTCGGGTCCGTCGGCAGCCGCCTCGTGCCGTACCTCGCGACGGGGACCGACTTCGCCGCTGTGGCAATCGCGGACGGAGCGCAACCCGCCCCGGTGTCGCTCGTAGCGACCCTCACGCCGCTCGTCTCGTCGGTCGCCTTCGGGGCGGCCTGCTACGGCGGTGCCTTCTACCTGTTCAACCGCCGAGACTACTAGGCGACTGGGAAACAGGAAGCGGGGACTGGCAGATGCCGTCGGGTCGCCCACGGGCCCAGTGCTCCTCCTCTTTCCCCTTCCCACGTCCCGGTCCCCAGTTCCCCCATCCCGATGCCTCGCCTCACTGCCGGAGCCCTCACCGCAATCGCCATCGGCGTCACCACCGCGTTTGCATCTGGCTGCCAGGACACGGTCGCCGCGCCCGGCGTCGGCTCCTCGCTCCAGACGACCGACGCGCTCGGCCTGCTCCCCGCCGACGCCGACGTGATCGGGATGATGGACCTCGCCGCGGCGCGCGCGAGCGACGCGATCACCGCAGCCACGGGCGGGGCGGGCCTCGAAATGCTCTCGCCCGACGGGTCGGCCGACTTCGACGCGTTCGTGCGCCAGACGGGCTTCGACCCCGGCCGCGACCTCGACCGCGTCTACGTCGCCGCGCCGGCCGCCGGCCGCGAAGAGGGCCGCGCCGCGTTTGTCGGCTACGGCCGGTTCAGCCGCGAGCGCATCGAGCGCTACCTCGCGACGCAGACCGAGCACCCGGTCCAGACGACCGACATCGACGGCGTCCCGGCCTACTTCTCGACCGACAGCACCGGCCGCCGCGCCGGCTTCGCGCTCCCCAACGACCGCATGGTGCTCGCGGGCGACGAGGCGACGCTGCGCCAGATGCTCGGCCGCATGGGCACGACCGGGTCCGCCCCCACACCAGACGTGCAGGCGCTCCTCGACCGCGTGGTCTACCCCGACGGGGCCTGGTTCGTCGCCCGCCACCTCCAGGCCGGCATGGGCGCGCCCTCCGGCGACGAGCCGGGCGCGCTCGCGGCGCGCCGCGCCGAAGGCGTCGCCGTCTCGATGGACTTCGGCCGCGACGGCGTGCCCGTCCGCGCGTTCGTCCAGACGCCCCAGCCCGGCGACCTCGCCGACGTGCTCCGCGGCGGCGTCTCGGCCGCCCGCATGGGTGCCAAGGACGAGCCCGCCTTCCTGAGCGCGCTCGACGACGTGGAGGTCGAGACGGCCGACGGCGGCGTCACCGTCGAGGCGTTCCTCACGACGGCGCTCCTCGCCGAGATGCACGCGGAGCAGGAGTAGGGCGGAGCGCACGAACGACGGAACGCACGAGCGCAGGCGGCCAACGGGTTGCCTGCGCTCGTGCGTTCTTGCGTTCTTGCACGCTCACCCCCGAACCGCCGATGCCGCTCGACGCCTTCCCGCCCCTCCCCCGCCCCACCCGCGTCCTGATGACGACGCCGGACCACTTCCGGGTCGACTACGTCATCAACCCGCACATGGAGGGCCACGTCGGGACGGTGGACGAGGCGCGCGCGCGCGCGCAGTGGGACGCCCTCAAGGCCGCCTACGAGCGCCTCGGCGTGGCGGTGTCGGTCGTCGAGGGCGCGGCGGGACAGCCGGACATGGTCTTCTGCGCCAACCAGACGCTCCCGGCCCTCGACGCGTCCGGCCGGCCCGTCGCCGTGATGAGCCGGATGCACGCGCCTGAGCGCGCGGGCGAGGTCCCGGCCTACGCCCGCTTCTTCGCGGACGCCGGCTACGACGTCCGCCACCTCGAGGACAGCCTGCCGGGCACGTTCGAGGGCATGGGCGACGCCATCTGGCACCCCGGCCGGCGGCTGCTGTGGGGCGGCTACGGCTTCCGCACGGACCGCGCCGTCTACGACCGCCTCGCCGAGGCGCTCGGCGTGGCCGTGCTCCCGCTCGCGCTCCACGACCCGGACTTCTACCACCTCGACACCTGCCTCTGCCCGCTCGACGAGCAGACCGTCCTCGTGTACCCCGGCGCGTTCACCGCCGAGGGCATGGCGACGATCCGCGCCCACTTCGAGCGGGTCATTGAGGCACCGGAGGGCGAGGCGCGGGGCCTGTTCGCCTGCAACGCCCACTCGCCTGACGGCAAAACCGTCCTCATCCAGCGCGGCTGCGTGGAGACGAACCGGCTCCTTGCCGAGGCGGGCTACACCGTCGTGGAGTTGGACACGGACGAGTACCTCAAGTCGGGCGGCTCGGTCTTCTGCATGAAGCTCATGTTCTGGTAGGACGCAGCGCGGACGAGGTGGAACGCCTGGGAGTTCGGACCGTCCCACGGCCGGGCCTGGCTCAAACAGGCTCAGGAAACGTCTCGTTTTCGTTCCGCACGGCGGAAGCAGTCGGCTCCGGGCCGGCGGCGGCAGGGCGTTTCGATGCCCGCAACGCTGCCTCCGACCCTCCCGATGCGGACCCTCCTTTACTCTGCCGTCCTCGGCCTCGCGGCCGTCCCGGCCTCGGCCCAGTCGTTCCGCCTCGCCGAGCCCACGCTGAGCGTCGACGGCCGGCGGGTCGGCGTCGTCGGGGCACCGCTCGTGCAAGAATCGTTCGGCGCGCTCACGCTGAACGTCCCCGGCAGCGGTACGTACCGCGTCTCGGACCGGCCGTTCGACGGCGCGCGCGGCGTGGGCCAGTTCGACGGCGCGGGCCTCTACTTCGCCGTCGACGGCCGGAGCGTGCGGCTGTCCTCGGACGGCCCCATCCTGGACCGGCCCGGGCCCGCGACCGCCTTCGTCCGCTTCGACGCTTCCCCCGAGCCCGGCGCGCGCGGCCTCGCCCGCGTCGCCGTGACCGGTCCCGGCCGCCCGGCCGACGCCCGCGGGAGCGGTGCGGACCGCACCGAGGCACCGCCGTCGGGCCAGCCGCCGCGTGGTCGTCCGCGTGTGGAGACCGGCGGCGCCGAGCAGCTCCGGGCCGACCTCGACCGCGTCTCGTCCGAGCGCCGCGCCCTCGAATCCGACCGCGACCGCCTGCGTGTCGAGCGCGATGCGGCTCTCGCCGAGCGCGACCGGATGGAGCCCGCTCGCGACCGCTCCGAGGCGGCACGGACCCGCCTCGCGGCCGAGCTCGCCGCCGCCGTTCGCCGCGCCGAGACCGCTGCGACCCCGGCCGCTGCTGCCCGCACGCAGGCCGAGACGGCCCGCCTGCGCGACGAGATCGTCGCCCGTGACCGGGCGCTGGACGCGCTCCGGACTGAGAGCGAGGACCGCCGCGTGCGCCTCGCCGAGACCGACGCCGCACTCGGGACGTCCCTGCGCGCTCTCGCCGCCGCACGCGCCGCGGCTCCCGCGCTGTCCGCCCCGACGCCCGCGTCAACCCCGCCCTCGGCTCTGCCTGCGGCGGTCCGGCCCGCCGAATCGCCCGATGCAGATACCGAGCGGGCACGTCTGGCCGAGCGCCTCGCCGCCGCCGAGCGCGAGCGGGACGCGCTCGCGCTCCAAGTCGCCGTCCTCCAGCAGGAGCGCGACGGCCTCCGCGACCGGATCGACCGCCTCACGGCCGACCTCGGGGCCGTGCGCCTCGACGTTGACCGGCTCCGGCAGGCACCGCCGGTGCGGCTGGACGAGACGCCCCCCCCCGCGCCTACGACCGACGCTCAGACGGCGGACGACAGCCGTGCCCGCGCCTACTTCCCCGGCTTCGACTTCGCGCGCCTCCAGAACCCCGATGTGGTCCGACGACGCCTCGACGAGGCGGAGTTTCCGCACTGGGCGGCGGCGGGGCGCATCTCGGGCGACGTGCTGGTGCTGTTCGCGACTGACCGGGATGGACGGGTCATCCGCACCGCCGTATCGTCGCCCATCGGCGGCGGGCTCGACGGGTTCGCAGAGAGCCTCGTCCGCGACATGCGGTTTGTCCCGCCTACCGTCGGCGGCGTGCCGACGGGGCTCCGGTCGCAGGTCCTCGTCCGATTCGAGCCGTGACGGGCAGCGAGGCGGTCCAGCACCCATAGCGGCTGTGTGCGCTTGATATGATCGAAGAGTTGGGTGAGTCATGCTCGCGTGACACGATCCCGGATCGGCGGCCCTATCCTCCCGGCCGGTCTCTCCTCCGCACCGTGCTCCGTTCCGCCCGATTCGCCGCGTTCGCCGGTGTCCTGCTCGCCCAGGCATCGTTCGCCCAGACGGCCCCGACGCCGTTCGCCCTCGACGAGGGCGACTACACGTTCTCGGCGTGGGAGGCGACAGCCCCGGCGGGCACGTATCCCGCCTCGATGCGCCTGCACCGCGGTCCGGGCCAGGACCCCGCCCTCCCGGCCGAGCCGACCGCCGACTACATGGCCGGCTACGCGCTGACGTCGGGCACGCGCATCAACGGGCTCGGCGTGGACGGGCTCTCGTTCGCCAACACGGGCACCAACGGCGACCTCGGCGCAGCCGTCGTCGCCATCCGCACGACCGGCCTCTCGAACGTCCGCGTCGCGTGGACCGGCGGGACCGTCGCGACGGGCACGCGGCCCTACGCGATCCGCCTCCAGTACCGCATCGGCACCGCCGGGGCGTTTACCGATGCGCCAGGGCCGACGGAGTACGGCGGCTCCGCGACGGCCGGCGACGTCCAGACGTTCTCGACCGTTCTCCCGGCCGAGGCGGCGAACCAGCCCGTCGTGCACGTCCGCTGGAAGTACTACCAGGTGGCGACCGGCACCGGCGCGCGCCCGCGCCTGCGCCTCGACGACGTCACGATCTCGACCTCCGACGCTGCTGCGAGCGGCTCTGGCACCGCCGCCTTCACCGAGGCCGCCTACCGCGGTGGCCAGACGAGTGCGCTCGCCCTCGTCGTCACGGCCCGGTCCGATACTCCCGCGGACCGCCTCACGGACGTCGTGTTCACGCTCCCCGTGGGCTTCCCGTCGCCCGACCCGGCCCGCATCACGCTCACGCCGGCCGGCGGGACGGCGACGGTCGACGGCCGGACCGTCCGCGTGTCGGGAGCATCCGCCACGCTCAGCGCACCGCTGCGCATCGAGATCGCCGGCGTGAACGTGCCCGACGTGTCGCTCATCGCCGAGGTCGGCGTGCGGACCGGCGCGGGCTCGCCGCAGACCGTCGCCATCGCCGTGCAGCCGCTCCTGCGCGTGTGGAGCACGCCCGAGGACATCGCCGCCGTCCGCGCCAACGACGGGCAGGGCGTCGCCCTGCGCGACGGCCAGACGGTCACCATCCGCGGCGTCGTGACGGTCTCGACCCAGTTCCGCACCGGCGCGAGCGACCGCGGGCCGTCGTACCTCCAGGACGCCACGGCCGGGCTCGCCGTGTTCGCCCCGGCCGGAGTCGCCGCGGCCGCCCAGGTCGGCGAGGAGGTGACGCTGCTCGGCCGCGTGGACCAGTTCTTCGGCCTCAACCAGCTCGACAACACGACCACGATCGTCCAGAGGAACGGCACGCCCGGCGCGCCGGCCCCGCTTCTCGTCACGCTCGCCCAGCTCGCGGCCGACGGCGCGGGCGGCGTGGAGCGCTTCGAGGGCCGCCTCGTCCGCATCGACGGCGTGACGGTCAACACCGCCGTGTGGACGGTGACCGGCTCGGGCTCCAACTACGTCCTCACCGACGCCTCGGGCACGCTCCCGGTGCGCATCAACCCCGGCGTGGACTTCGCGGGCCAGCCCGCGCCCGGCGGCGCGTTCGACGTCGTCGGCGTGCTGAGCCAGTTCGTGTCGATGGCCCCGTACATCGGCGGCTACCAGCTCATGCCGCGCTCCGGGGCCGACATCCTCGACGCGAGCGACGCCCCGACCATCGCTGCGACGGCCCCGTTCGAGACGTCCGCCACGGCCACGGCCGTCACGCTGCGGTGGACGACCGACCAGCCCGCGCACACCGAGGTCCGCTACGCCGGGGCCGACGGGACCGCCGGGCGTGTGGCCGATGAGGCACGCACAACCGAGCACGCGGTCACGCTACAGGGCCTCGCCCCGGCCACGATTTACACGCTCCAGCTCCGCTCGGCCGCCGCGGCCGACACGGCCATCGTCGGCGGCTACCCGGTCTCGACGGCCAGCACGCCTGGCACCACCGGCACCATCGAGGTCCTCTTCAACCAGTCCGTCGACGCGAGCGTCGCCACCGGCCCCGTCGCCCGGACGGTCGACCTCGCTGGCGTCCTGATCCCGCGCATCGACGCCGCGACGCAGACGCTCGACGTGGCCCTGTACAGCCTTAGCGGGAGCGTCGGGGCGAGGATCGCGACGGCCCTCATTGCCGCCCGTGACCGCGGCGTGCGCGTCCGCGTGATCCTCGACGACGAGACCAGCACGACGGCCCCGCCGACCACGCTCCGCGCCGCCGGCCTCCCGTTCATCACCGACGACTTCGGGCTCAACGACGGCGCACTCGGGCTGCACCACAACAAGTTCGTGGTCGTCGACCGCGCCTCGGCTGACCCGACGCGCGCGTGGACCATGACGGGCTCGTGGAACCCGACCGACCCCGGCACGGCCGATCACCAGCAGAACGTGGTCTGGATCCAGGACGGCGCGCTCGCGGGGGCCTTCACGGCCGAGTTC
>JANPJI010000668.1:0-9587 GCA_031425425.1 Rubricoccaceae bacterium | reverse complement strand
GGCGCGTGACGCCGGGGTGCGGACGCCGGGGTGCGGACGCCGGGGACACCGCGGAAACGCAACCTCCTTGTCATCCTGAGCCCCGCGAAGGATCTCAGCGCCGCGGTTCGGTCCCTCGCAGCCGGTGGCAGCAGGCTCCGACCTCGCGTCGAGATCCTTCGCGGGGCTCAGGATGACAGGTGTAGAGGGAGTCGCAGGTTCCGAGCGTTCCGCCTCGTCCGGGGCGCGGACGCGCCCCCCTTCCCGAAAGCTTGGATTGGCCCGTCCGGACGCGCCGGCGTATCCTTTCTGCCCCGCGGCGCGGTAGCTCAGCTGGTTAGAGCGTAGGATTCATAACCCTAAGGTCGGGAGTTCAAGTCTCCCCCGCGCCACGCACGCCTCGCGCCCGGCCCGACCCCCGGGCGCGCCGCGTTTGGCCCCAGGCGGCACGGCCTAAGCGCATCCACTCGAACCACATCGGCGGCTACCCGTACACGGTCCAGCTCGCCCGTGAGCTGGCGCGGCGCGGGCACGACGTGCTCCACACGCACTGCGCCTCGCTCACGACCACCCCGCAGGGCACGCTCGCCCGCCTCCCGGACGATCCGGAGTCGCTCACGCTTCGCGGGCTCACGCTCGCCCGCCCGCTCGAGAAGTACGCCTTCGTGCGGCGCTTTTTCCAGGAGCGTGAGTACGGCCGCCTCGTCGCCCGCGCCGCGCGCGAGTTCAGGCCCGACGTCGTCCTGTCCGCCAACACGCCGCTCGACGCCCAGGGGATGCTGCTCCGGGAGGCGCGGCGCATCGACGCCGGCTTCGTGTTCTGGCTCCAGGACGTCATCGGGATCGCCGCCGAGAAACTGCTCCGCGCCCGGGTGCCGTTCGTCGGAGGGCCGATCGGGCAGCACTACGTCCGCGCCGAGGCGCGGCAGCTCCGCGCCTCGGACCACGTCGTCGTCATCACAGACGACTTCCGGACCATTCTGCGGCGCTGGGGCGTGCCCGCCGGCCGGACGACCACGATCGAGAACTGGGCTCCCATCGAGCAACTCCCGGTGGCCTCGAAAGACAACGCCTGGGCGCGGCAGACGGGACTCGACCAGGCGTTCGTCGTCCTCTACTCGGGGACGCTCGCGCTGAAGCACAACCCGGACCTCCTGCTCGACCTCGCGCTGCACGTGCAGGGCCGCCGCGTCGACGGCCGGCCGGTTCGGGTGGTCGTGGTCTCGCAGGGGCCGGGGGCCGACTACCTCCGCGCACAGGCCGACGCGCGCGGCCTCGACACGCTCGCGGTCTACGGCTACCGCCCGTTCGACGAGGTGCCCGACATGCTCGGAACGGCCGACGTGCTGGTCGCGGTGCTGGAACCAGACGCCAGCGTCTACTCGGTCCCGTCCAAGGTGCTCACCTACCTCTGCGCGGGACGGCCGATTCTTCTCTCGGTGCCACCCGACAACCTCGCGGCACGGATCGTCGCCCGCGAGCAGGCCGGCCTCGTCGTCTCGCCAGGCGACCCCGCGAGGTTTCAGGCTGCGGCCGAGCGGCTGCTCGCCGACGCCGACCTTCGGACCGCACTGGGACACAACGCGCGAGCCTACGCCGAGACGATGTTTCCACTCGGAGCCATCGCCGACCGCGTCGAGCAGGTCCTCGTCGACAGTTGCCGCCCGCCCGCGACGTCTACTCGTTCTTGAGCGGGTCGTGGCCCCAGTTCATGAGCGAGAAGCGCCACGGCGTCTCGGAGACGTCGCCGCCGGGGTGCTGCGCGAGGTGCCGGTGGACGTACCCGGCGACGGTCCGCATGTGCGCGACGTCGTCGGCGGTGAGGTCGTCCTTCTTCGTCCGCCGCAGCGCGACGATGCGCTGCCCCGAGGCGTGCCCGACGGACTCGCCGCCGTCTTCCTTCGAGCCGACACGGCGCGACGCGTCGGTCTGGAGCCACGTCTCGATCTCGGTCGGGGACATGTTGACCGCCTCGCGGAACTCCTCGTAGGCGTCCTGCTGGTCGTCGGTCCAGTCGAGGGCCATGGTCAGCGGAGCCGTGGGGAGAGGAGCGTTCGGTCGGCGGCGGAGCGCTGCCGAGGCACCACCGCAGGACGTTCAGACCGGCTCCGGACTTCCTCGCGCCAAGCCCGCGTGAGGTAGGCGTAGTCGAGCGCCTCGGTCGCCTCGCCGAGGCCGACGACGGCCTGGAAGCCCAGGTCGACCGGCGAGAGGCTCGCCACCGGGGCACTCGACAGGTCGAGAACGCGCGCACGGCCGAGGCCGAGACGGTAGTCGCCGTGGAGTTGCCCGAGCACGCACGCGACGCCGTCGGCCAGTTCGAGCCGGCCGGGGTCTACCCGCACCGCCCACCCGGGGTCGAGGGCGTCGAGGAACGCGGCCCCTCGCCCGGCGCGAGCACGTGCGCCGTCGATCGTGAGCGCGGCCCGGCGGCGCGCCTCGTGGCGGAGGGCGAGGCGGCGGCGGAAGTCGGTGAACATGGAGCGTCGGGAGTCGACTGAAGAGGGTCAACGCCAGTCTTGCGTCAGGGGTGCCCGGCACGGCCCGACGGATTCGCGGGGCCCGGTACGCGGGGGCCCGGTACGCAGGGGCGCAACGCGCCAGCTCCGGTGCGGCTCATCCCACGACGAGCAGCCCGAGCGCGGAGAGCGGCGCGACGATGGCCGCCCGCAGCAGACGGCCCCGGATGTCGGTCGTCTCGTGGTCGATCTCGCGAGGGTAGCGCGCGAGCATTGCCGCGGCGAGGCCCGTGGCGAGGAACGCGAGGGCGGTGAACACGGCCGTCCGCAGGAGCGCGCCCGTCGGCGCGGCGGGCACGTCGGCCGCGACGCGGAGGCCCCACACGAGGGCGACCGGCGCGGCTGCCACGGCCGCGCTGCGCCACGCCGCGCGCCACGCCAGCGCCGGGACGCGCCACGACGGCCGGGCGGCCCGCATTCGCTCCACGCCAAGGAATGCGAACGGGACGGCCCACGCGAGCGCGTACGGCGCGAGAAGGTCCAGCCCGAGCACGCGCGCCGCAACGAGCCACAGCACCCCCACCGACGCGACGCTGAACACGTTGACGGCCGTGTGCGGGCGCCGCGCCGGGCTGAACGGCAGCCCGTCCGCCTCCCGGCTGACGGGCCAGACGCGCGCGTAGAGCAGGAACACGAGGGCCGGCGGGAGCACGTAGGCCGTCCCCCCGAGCGCCCACACGAGGTACCCGATGAGCGCCGCCGCAACGACGCCCGCCCCGCCGACCGTCGTCTCGCGGCGCAGCACGACGGCCGCGCCGGCGAGCACGGCGAGGACCGCCACGTGCCCGGCCAACACCTCGCCGGGGAACGTCAGCAGGCGCAGCAGGAGCGCGTACACGCCCAGCGGGACGACGAGGACGTCCAGCCCGCGCCACGAGACGGCTTCGAGCATCGCCGCCAGCACGGCCACGACGCACGCGATCCCCAGCGACTCGGCCCGCCCGACGGGCGTAAACAGCAGCAGCGGCACGTGGACGCACACGAACGCGACGGCCGCATACACCGCCGACCCCTCGCGGCTCTTGACGCCCTCGACGGTCGCGAACGGCGTCCGCCCGTGGCGGCGGCCGGCGAAGGCCGCCGCCGGCCCCGCCAGCCCCAGCAGCAGGAGGGGCACGGCGTACAGCACGGGCTGGTCGGACGTGAGCGCGAACAGCGCGGCCACGCTCGCCGGGAACGCCACCGCGCCGGTCGACGGCGCGCCGAGGCGCGCCACGAGCGCGAGCCGCCGCCCTGCAGCCTGCCGCCGCTGCGCCGCGACGAGCCCGACCGTGAACACGGCGGCGAGCGCAGCCACGAGCACGGCCGAGTCGAACAGCCAGGGGAGCGCCAGGGCGACGGCGCTCGCCGCCGCCTGCACGCCGCGGCGTGCCCCCTCGGCGCTCACGTGCCGGTGCCGCAGCGCCACCTGCGCCCCGGCCCGCGCGAGCGCGATCACGCCGACGACGAGCGCGACGCTCGCCGCGGGCGGCAGCAGCGCCGGGGTCGCCACGCTAGCGGCCGACGACGGAGACCGACCGCGACCACACGCCCGTCCCGGCCTGCATCCGGACCACGTACAGCCCCGGCGCCGCCGCGCCCGGGTCCCACGTCGCGACGTGGTCGCCCGGTGCCATCGCCCCTTCGGCGAGGACGGCGACGCGCCGGCCGCGGACGTCGAACACGTCGAGGCGGACCTCGCCGGACGTGGCAGTGCGGTAGCCGATGCGGACCGGCCCGCGCGACGGGTTCGGTGCGAGAACCGTCAGGCCTTCCGCGTCCTCGGCGGGCGCGCCGGCCACAGCGGTCGGGAAGCGCCCGCGGAGACGGTAGATCTTGTGGCCGGCGGCGTAGCCCAGGCTGTCGCCGAAAAAGCGGAATCGGTTCACGTCGCCGTCGAGTTGGCCGCCCTGCGCCGTCGCGGGCAGGCGGGACCAGGTGAGGCCGCCATCGGTGGTGGTCGATGTCGCGCCGCGCCCGCTCGCCCAGCCGACCTCGGGCGTAAGGAATCCGATGCCCTGGAGCGAGCCGCCGCCGGGGACGGTGATCTCGGCCCACGTCTGCCCGCCGTCGACCGTCTTGAGCACGATCGCGTCGGGCTCCCCGTCGAACGTCTCGACCGACGCGTAGCCGACGAGGCGCGTCGGGAACGTGAGCTTCCAGGCGACGCTGTGGATGCCCTCGACTGTGTGCCGGACGGTCCACGTCGCCCCGCCGTCGTCGGTGCCGATGATGCGGGCGCGGCTGTCGCTGTACGGGCCGATGCCGCCGGTCGCGAGCCCGTGCTGGCTGTCGAAAAAGCGGACGTCGATGAGCGCGTCGGCCTGCGGGGCCATCGAGCGGGATGTCCACGTCGCGGCGCCGTCGGTCGTCCGGTTGTGGTAGGCCGGGGTGCTGTACTGGCCGACGGCGTAGGCGGTCTGCGCGTCCTGGACCCACATCCCGCAGATGCCGCCCGTAACGGCCGGCGTGATGCGCGCCGTGATGTCCGCGTAGGTAAGGCCCCCGTCGCGCGTCTCGTAGAGCCGCTGCGGGCTGAAGAGGACCCCGATCCAGCCGACGTCCTCGGAGGCGAAGCCCGTCGCGCGGAGGTAGCGGAAGAGGTCCGCCGTCTGCGTCCACGTGTCGCCGCCGTCGAGCGTCCGCCACGCGCCGCCGCTGCCGTTGACGGCCCACCCGCGCTGCCCGACGAAGAAAACGTCCTCGCTGCGGTACGGGTGGAACGGCGACTGGGCGAGTTCCTGCCATGCGGGGACCGTCTGCGCCGCCGCGGTGGCGGATGTGGCGGCGACGAGGGCGAGGAGGAGGATGCGGATCGGAAAGGACATGAGAGGCAGGAAGAGAGGAGCTAGTCGCGGCGGAAGCGCATGCGGGCGTGGGGGCGGACGCGCCCGGCCGCGGCCCCGTCCACGGTCACCGCCGCCCAGGCGTCGCGAGGGGACGCCTCGCCGATCTCGATGCGCACCTCGGGCGACAGGCCCTGCGTGCGGCGGACGGCGTCGGCAGGGTCCTGGGCGCGGACGACGGCGGCGGGCGCGCCGGGGCGCTCGGTCTCGAACTGGGGCATGGCGGAGGCGGGACGGCACCGGCCAAGGTAGGGCCTCCGGACAGGCGCGGCGGGGCACGAGTGCGCGGCCGGCGGCCCGGCCGCAGTCGCCCCGCGGGCTCCCCGCCGTAGCTTGGCCGGAACGGCCGGCCGCCCCCGCCCGTCCAACCGGAAGCGCTCCCAACCCCTGCTCTCATGTTCCCGACCGACCCGACCCCGCCTGCCACAGACTCCTCCGACACGTCGTTCGGCGACGGGTCGTCGCTCGCCGCCGTCGCCACCGAGCCCGCCGCGATGCAGACCGACGCCACGACCGCCGAGGCGGCCGGCCTGAGCCTCGCCCACGCGCCGGACAACCTCAAGGACGACTTCCTGCCGCTCAACGGCACCGACCACGTCGAGTTCTGGGTCGGCAACGCCAAGCAGGCCGCCTACTACTACGCCGCCGCCTTCGGCTTCCGGGTGACAGCCTACCGCGGCCCCGAGACCGGCCACCGGGACGCGGCGAGCTACCTCATCGAGCAGGACAAGATCCGGTTCGTGTTCACGACGGCCATCCGCTCGGACCATCCCATCGCGCACCACGTCGCCAGGCACGGCGACGGCGTCCACGACATCGCGATCTGGGTCGACGACGCGGCGAAGTCGTTCCACGAGGTAACGACACGCGGGGCCGTGGCGGTCCGCGAGCCCGAGGTGCTGGAGGACGAGCACGGCCGCGTCGTGCTGTCGGCGATGGGCACGTACGGCGAGACGATCCACACGTTCGTGGAGCGGAAGGACTACACCGGGCCGTTTCTGCCCGGCTTCGTCGCTGTCGAGAACCCGCACTGGACGCCCGAGCCGGTCGGCCTGCGGTTCGTGGACCACTGCGTGGGCAACGTCCACCTCGGCGACATGAACAAGTTCGTGGCGTACTACTCGGAGACGATGGGCTTCCGCAACCTGCTCCACTTCACCGACGAGGCGATCTCGACCGAGTACTCGTCGCTGATGTCCAAGGTGATGTCGAACGGGAACGAGCGGATCAAATTTCCGATCAACGAGCCGGCCCAGGGCAAGAAGCGCAGCCAGATCGATGAGTACCTGGACTTCTACGACGGCGCGGGCGTCCAGCACATCGCCCTCGCGACCGACGACATCCTCGGCACGGTGACCAAGCTCCGCCAGCGCGGCGTCGAGTTCCTGACCGTCCCGACGGCCTACTACGACGAGCTCCAGGGCCGCGTGGGCGCCATCGACGAGCCCGTCGACAAGCTGGCCGAGCTGGGCATCCTCGTCGACCGCGACCCGGACGGCTACCTCCTGCAGATCTTTACCAAGCCCGTCGAGGACCGCCCGACCGTCTTCTACGAGATCATCCAGCGCAAGGGCGCGCGGACGTTCGGCGAGGGCAACTTCCGGGCGCTCTTCCAGGCCATCGAGCGCGAGCAGGAACGCCGCGGCAACCTCTAGGGCAACGGAAAACGGGCATCGGCCATCGGGGAATGCTCTTCCCCCCGTGAGCTGAAGCTTTGCCGCCGTCCCCGATGCCCGTTCGCCGATCCCCGATCCCCGATCTCCCATGAGCTTCTACCACCGCCTCGGGACCGTCCCGCCGAAGCGCCACACGCAGTTCCCCCGCGCCGATGGGGCGCTCCACACCGAGGAGGTCCTCGGCGAGGAGGGCTTCTCGGGGATCGGCTCGATCGCGTACCACCTCCACCCGCCGACCCTCGTCGAGCGCGTCGGCGAGCCCGTCCCGTTCGGGCCGGAGTACGCCGACGAGGCGTTCCTCGCGCACCGCCACTTCGAGGGGCCAAAGGTGGAGCCGCACGGCGACTGGCTCTCGGGGCGGACCTACATCATGGGCAACAACGACGTCTCGATGGCGCTCTGCGCGCCGACGGAGGCGATGCCCGAGGGGACGTTCTTCAAGAACGCGACCCACGACGAGCTGATCTACGTCCACGACGGCGAGGGGCGTCTCGAATCGGTCCTCGGCACGGTCGAGTTCCGCCAGGGCGACTACGTCCACGTCCCGCGGACACTCACACACCGCTGGGTCTTTACGGGTGACGTTCAGCCGCGGCTGCTCGTCATCGAGTCGCCGACCGAGTTCCGCCCGCCGAAGCGGTACCGCAACGACATGGGCCAGCTCCTGGAGCACAGCCCGTACTGCGAGCGCGACTTCCGCCCGCCGGCCGAGCTGAACACCATCGATCAGGAGGGCGAGTTCACGGTCCTCATCCAGAAGCACGGCAAGCTGTTCCCGTTCGTCTACCGCTACCACCCGTTCGACGTCGTCGGCTGGGACGGCTACATGTACCCCAGCGCGTTCTCGATCCACGACTTCGAGCCGATCACGGGGCGCATCCACCAGCCGCCGCCGGTCCACCAGACGTTCGAGGCGCGCGGGTTCGTCGTGTGCTCGTTCGTGCCGCGCCTGTTCGACTACCACCCGGACTCCGTCCCGGCCCCGTACAACCACTCCAACATCGACTCGGACGAGGTGCTGTACTACGCCGAGGGCGACTTCATGTCGCGCAAGGGCATCGGGCGGGGCTCGTTCACGCTCCACCCCGGCGGCATCCCGCACGGCCCGCACCCGGGCACCACCGAGGCGTCCATCGGCAAGCGCGAGACGCACGAGCTGGCGGTCATGGTGGACACGTTCGCGCCGCTGAAGCTCACCCGGCAGGCGCTCGCCATCGAGTCGCCGGACTACGTCCTCTCGTGGCAGCCCGAGAAGCACGGCCACCCGCTGCCCGACGCCGCGCCGATCCCGCCCGGCTCCGCCCTCTCCGGCGACGGCCACGTCGTCGACGCCTCGCCCGCCGACGCCGCCCGCTGACGCCGGCCGTTTCTTCTGCGCCCCGCTGCGAGCCGTCGCAGCGGGGCGTTTCGCGTCTGCCCTGTATCTCCCGAAGGCGTCTTCCCGTTAGCCCGCCTCACCCACCCCCCACGGCCATGAGAACTCTCCTGGTCTTTTTCGCACTTGCCCTCTCGTCCTGCCAGTCGGCCGGCGACGTGGGCGAGGCCGAACAGGTCGCAACCGCGAGCATCGAGTCCGCACAGGACGAGGTGTCCGTGTCCGCCAGCGCAGTCCCGGCGATGGCCCCGCCTCCACCCGCCAGGGCAGCGGACGGGACTCCAGCGCAACCGGCCGGCGCGAGCACGCCGGTGCCGGCTCCCCGCGTGCTCATTCGCACGGCGGACCTCCGGCTGCGCGTGCGCGACTACGACGACGCGCGCCGGGCCGTCGCGGCGACGGCCCGCCGGATGGGCGCGTTCGTGGCCGGCGAGGCCGAGCAGCGCCTCCCGTACGAGGTCACCAACACGCTCACGCTCCGCGTGGACGCGGCCCGGTTCGACACGCTCATGGAGGCCCTCGCGGGTCTCGGCGAGGAGGTCGTCGAGCGCCGCGTGAGCGTGGACGACGTGACCGAGCAGGCGGTCGACCTCGAATCGCGTCTCCGCGCACGCCGTGCGGTCGAGTCGCGCTACGTCGAGATCCTCGGGCGCTCGGGGACCATCGAGGATGTCCTCGCGGTCGAGGCGCGCCTCGCCGAGACGCGCGAGGCGATCGAGCTCGCCGAAGGCCAGCTCCGCGGCCTCCGCGACCGCGTCGCGCTGTCCACCATCACGCTGACGATCTCGGAGGAGTCGCCGACGGGCATCTCGGACGGCCCGGGCTTCTTCTCGCGCCTCGGGGCGGCGTTCGGGACGGGCTGGGACGGGCTCCTCGGGCTCGTCGTCGGGCTCGTCGCGCTGTGGCCGCTCGCGCTGATCGTCCCGCTCGCCGTGTGGCTGTGGCGGCGCGTGCGCCGTCTCCGCCGGCCCACGGCCTGAACGCGACGACGCCCGCCCCGGGGAACCAGTCCGGGGCGGGCGTTTCGTCAGGTCCGACAGGCGGGGCCAGCAGCAGGTCGCCGTCGGTGCCGTGTCCCGGGGGACAGCAGGCGTTCGGAGAGGAGATCTCCCAGGACCGCGCCGCGGCGTGCCGGGAGCGTCTGGCGTGCCGCGTTGGAATGCGGGCGCGTCTTCCGCGCCGCATGTCCCAGCATGAGACGGCGCTCGGTGCC
>JANPJI010000667.1:0-2083 GCA_031425425.1 Rubricoccaceae bacterium | reverse complement strand
CCCGACGGCCTTCTCGACGAGCCGGGACTCGCCCGTGAGGAACGCCTCGTTTATGCTTGACGCTCCCTCGGTGACAGCGCCGTCGACGGGGACCTGCTCGCCGGGGCGGATGAGGACGTGGTCGCCCTCGGCGAGGCTCCCCACCGGCACGTCCTCAGCGCGGCCGTCCACGAGCCGGAGCGCCACGTCGGGCACGAGCGAGGCGAGGTGCTCGAGGGCGCGGCTGGCCGACTGCGCGCTCGCCATCTCGATCCAGTGCCCGAGCACCATGATCGTCACGAGCGTCGCGAGCTCCCACCAGAGCGCCATCCCGGCAGAGAGACCGAGCGTGACGGCGAGGCTGTAAGAGAAGGCGACGGAGATGCCGAGCGCGATGAGGGTCATCATGCCTGGCGCGCGGGCACCGAGTTCGCGGCGCGCGCCCTGGAGGAAGGGCCAGCCGCCGTAGGCGTAGAGGGCCGTCCCGAGCACGGGGGCGATCCACTCGACGAAGGGGACGCCGAGCGGGCGAAGCCCGACGAGCCCGAGAAAGTGCTCGTCGAAGGCGAGCACGCCGGCGGTCAGCACAAGGCTGCCCCAGAACTTGGCCCGGAACATCTCGGGGCTGTGGCCGGCGTGTTTGTCGTGGCCGCCGTGCGCGTCGGCGGTCATGGTGTGGCCGGCGTGCGCGCTGTGAGCGTCCGGCATAGCGTGTCCGGCGTGGGCGTCGTGCCCGGCCGGCGTGCCGGCGCTCTCGCGGAGCGCCTCGCGGGCGGCGTCCTGGACCTCGGCCTGCTGCTCGCCCCCGCCCGCCTGGGGAGGCGTGGGCTCCATGCCGCGGACCCGAGGCACGCCGCCATGGTCCGGGTCGTGGCGGGCGTGTCCGGGCGGGTGAGTCATGACGGGTCAGAGAGACGGTGTACAGGCGCGCTCGGCACGGAGCACGCCTGTACGAGGGGTTTACGCCATCGTGGCGGCCATCGCGCGGCACTCGGCCGCGCACGTGCGGCACGCCTCGGCGCAGCGGCGGCAGTGGTCGTGGTCGTGCGTCTCGCACTCGGCCGCGCACGCCTCGCAGGCATCGGCGCAGAGGCCGCAGACCTGCGCGTGCATCTCCGAGCCGCGGGCCATGAACTGGGCGCAGAGCGCGCAGAGGTCGGCGCAGTCGCGGCAGAGCCGGACGCAGGCCTCCATGCCGGACATCCCGACGCAGGCGTCGGCGCAGTCCTCGCAGGCGACGAGGCAGTCGAGGCAGGCCTGGATGCAGCGCTGCATCGCCTCGTCCATGTGCGCGTGCGTGCGGCCGGGGTTGGTGTGGGCGGAGTGGTCCATGGGAACGGAGAGGAGACGCGGCCTCAGAAGGGATTCCCGCCGGGCGGAAGCCGCGAGGCCCGGCGGGGTGTAGGGACGGCCGGTTCGGGGCCTCTACTGTCCGTCCGCCGTGCTGTCGGCCGGCATCGACGGCGCGGCGGGCATCGTCTCGATCCTCCGCTGCATCTCCCCGATCTCCGTCGCCTGCGCGGCGATGATCGTCTCGGCCAGCGTCCGGACCTCGGCGCGCTCGGAGCGCATCTGCGCCTCGGCGGCCATCGTGACCGCCCCGGCGTGGTGCGGGATCATGTGCTGGAGGAACATCCGGTCGTAGGCGGCGCCCGTCGCCCGGTCCAGCATCGACATGTCCATGCCCATGCCCATCGCGGCCATGTCGTCGGCCGACATCGTCGTGTCGGGCGCGGCCTCGTCGGGGAACCACTGCTGGCGCCACGCCTGCATCTGGGCGATCTCGCCCTCCTGGTCGGACACCATCTGCTGGGCCATCCGGCGGACCTCGGGCGACGACGCCTTCGTGACGGCGTCCTGCGCCATGTCGACGGCCATCCGGTGGTGCATCGTCATCTGGTCGAGGAAGGCGACGTCGGAGTACGACGACTCGCCCGCCATGTCGTGGCCCATCGCGCCGTGGTCCATGCCGGCATGGTCCATGCCGGCATGGGACGAGTCGGAGCCCGGGCGGGCCGTCTGGGCGTCGGTCTCCGACTGACACGCGGCGAGTGGCAGGAGCGCCGCGAGGAAAAGAGAGGAGCGGGTCATCGGGGTAGGGGGA
>JANPJI010000666.1:0-6360 GCA_031425425.1 Rubricoccaceae bacterium | reverse complement strand
TCGGCTTCCTCGTCCGAGATGCCGAGGAGCGTGAACATGCGCCGCTGGACGTCCGGGCGGTGGATGCGGATGGAGCCGCCGCCGATCTCGGAGCCGTTCAGGACGAGGTCGTAGGCGCGCGCGCGCGCCGCGCCGGGGTCGGTGTCCAGCAGCGGCACGTCCTCGGGGCGCGGGCTCGTGAACGGGTGGTGCATCGCGTAGAAGCGCCCGTCCGCGGCGTCGAACTCGAACAGCGGGAAGTCGGTGACCCAGAGAAACTCCCACGGGCCGCCCGCTCCCTCGGGGACGAGGCCCGACTCCTTCGCGACGTGCAGCCGCAGGTCGCCCATCTGTCCGAAGACGGTTTTCGCGCCCCCGGCGAGGATCAGCACGAGGTCGCCGGCTCCAGCGCCCGTCGCGGCAACGATGCGCTCGACGTGCTCGCGCGGCAGCGCCTCCTCCTTGACCGACGAGACGAACGGCGAGCCGTCGGCGGGGAGCTTCACGTAGAAGAGCCCGCCCGCGCCGATGGTTTTGCGGACGGTCTCCTTGTCCAGCGTGTCCATCGCCTTGCGGGGGCGCTCAGCCCCGCCGGGGACGGAGATCGCCACGACAGCCTCGGCGCTGGCGAACGGCCCGAACCCCGAATCCCGAACCCCCTCGGTCACGTCCGCGATCTCCAGGTCGAAGCGGAGGTCCGGCTTGTCGGATCCGTAGCGGCGCATCGCCTCGGCATAGGGCATCCGGCGGAACGGGGCCGCGATCTCGATGCCACGGGTTTCCTTCCACTGCCGCACCACGAGCCCCTCGATGAGGGCGTAGATCATCTCCTCCGTCGCGAACGTGACCTCGACGTCGATCTGCGTGAACTCGGGCTGGCGGTCCGCCCGGAGGTCCTCGTCGCGGAAGCACTTGGTGATCTGGACGTAGCGGTCCATGCCCGCCACCATCAGCAACTGCTTGTACGTCTGCGGGCTCTGCGGGAGCGCGTAGAAGCGGCCGGGGTGGACGCGGCTCGGCACGAGGTAGTCGCGCGCGCCCTCGGGCGTGGACTTCATCAGGACCGGCGTCTCAACCTCGACGAAGTCGTGCTCGTCGAAGTAGCGCCGCGTGGCCTGCGCGAGGCGGTGCCGCAGGACGAGGTTCTTCTGGAGGCTCGGCCGCCGCAGATCCAGCGTCCGGTGCTGGAGGCGCAACTCCTCGCCGGCCTTCCCGCTCTTCGGGTCCGACTCGGACACCACGAACGGCGGCGTCTCGGCGACGGCGAGCACCTCGACGTCGCTCACCCACACCTCGACCGTACCGGTGGCGAAGCGCGGATTCGGGACGTCCTTCCGGCGGACCTCGCCGCGGACCGAGATCACGTCCTCGGCGCGCATGTGGAGCGCCGTCGTCGCCGCCGCCGCGGCGAGCTCGGGGCTGAACACGACCTGCGTGAGGCCGTAGCGGTCGCGGAGGTCCGTGAAGACGAGCCCGCCGCCGACCTCGCGGCGCGTGTCCACCCAGCCCTGGAGCGTGACGGTCTGGCCGGCGTCGCCCTCGCGGAGCGCGCCGCACGTGTGCGTGCGGGTCCCGTGCGTCGGGGCGTCGGTGGGGAGCAGGCGGGGCGTGTCAGACATCGGCAGCGTCGGTCGTGAACCCGTGAAGGTACCGGGGCGCGGCGCGCGGCCGGGTGGGAAATCGGGGAATGCGCGGCAGCATCGCCGCACGGCTGCGTTCCCGGTGGTGCCGGTCGCCGTGCGCGCCGCGTCGGCACGGGCGTACCATCCCCGCGCTGCCTGCCCCGACCGATGCCCGTCCCCGTCGCCGACCTCCTCGCCGGCCGCCGCCGCGTCGTCGCGCGCGCCCTCACGGCCGTCGAAAACGCGCTGCCCGGCGCGGACGCGCTCGTGGACGCGCTCAACCCGCACACCGGCCGGCCCTGGCGCGACGGCATCACCGGTCCGCCCGGCGCGGGCAAGTCCACGCTGACGGACCGCCTCGTGGGCCTGCTCCGTGCGCGCGGGCAGACCGTCGCCGTCGTCGCCGTCGACCCGTCGAGCCCGTTCACCGGCGGCGCGCTCCTCGGCGACCGGGTCCGGATGGACGCCCGCATGACCGGTCCCGACGGCACGCTCGACGACGGCGTATTCGTGCGGAGCCTCGCCGCGCGGGGCGCGCTCGGCGGATTGTCCGAGGCGACCGAGGCCGCGTGCGACGTGCTCGACGCGGCCGGCTTCGACGTCGTCCTCGTCGAGACAGTCGGCGTGGGGCAGGGCGAGATCGACGTCGCCGAGACGGCCGACACGTGCCTCGTCGTGCTCGTCCCCGAGTCCGGCGACGCCGTGCAGGCCATGAAGGCCGGCCTGATGGAGGTCGCGGACGTGTTCGCGGTCAACAAGGCGGACCACGCCGAGGCGCCCGCGCTCGTCCGCGCGCTCCGGCAGGCGCTCCACTTCCGCCCGGCCCCGGCCGACGGCTGGTCACCGCCTGTCGTGCGGGTCTCGGCCCTGAAGGACGACAACGTGGACGGCCTGCTCGCCACGCTCGACGCGCACCGCGCGCACCTCGCACCGACGTGGACGGCCCTGCGCGAGGCGCGCCTGCGCCGCCGCGTGCGGCGGCTCGTCGAGGCCGCGTGGCGCGCCCGGTACTGGTCCGGCGGACGTGCCGACGCGCTCGCTACGGCCGTCGCCGGCCTCGACGCGGCCGAGCGTGCGCCGCACCGCCTCGCCGCGTCCGTGCTGGCCGCCCCCGGCGATGCGGCCGACCGCACGGCGTGACATCCGGCCCGGTGCGGGCGGCCTTCCGACGTGCCCGCTCCGTGTGACCGGGGCGTTGCCTCTATCTTCACGGCCCGCCGGCCCCGCCGCGTCCTTCCCACTACCGACTCCCGACATGCCCGACGACGCCGCAGCAGAAATCCAGGACCCCCGCGGGGCGTCCGTCTTCGGCGGGCCCGGCGACGGCCCGGGGTCCGGGACGATGGCCCGGACCGACTTCTCGAAGGACGACCGCTTCTTCGGCCACCCGGCCGGCCTCGCGACGCTCTTCACGACCGAGCTCTGGGAGCGGTTCTCGTTCTACGGCCTCCGCCCGCTCCTCGTGCTGTTCATGGCCGCGCTCGTGAGCGACGGCGGGTTCGGGTTCGAGCGCGGCGAGGCGTCCGCCATCGTCGGCATCTACGGCTCGTTCGTGTACCTCATGTCGCTGCCCGGCGGGTGGGTGGCAGACCGGCTTCTCGGCCTGCGGGCCGCCGTCATGTGGGGGGCGGTCCTGATCACGGCCGGCCACCTCGCGATCGGGCTCTCGGGCGTGATCGTCAGCAAGGCCCCGTTCTTTCTCGGCCTCGTGCTGATCGTGCTCGGGACGGGCCTGCTCAAGCCGAACATTTCGGCCATCGTCGGCGACCTGTACCCCGAGGGCGGCGCGCGCCGCGATGCGGGCTACTCGCTGTACTACATGGGCATCAACATCGGCGCGTTCGCCGGGCAGATCCTCACCGGGACGCTCGCGGCGGTGTACGGCTGGCACTGGGGCTTCGGGCTGGCCGGGTTCGGGATGCTCATCGGCCTGATCACGTTCATGATCTACAACAAGCGCACGCTCGGTTCGGCCGGCCTCCGCGAGACCGCCGACGGGTCGGTCGCCGTCGCGCGCACGTCCGCCCCCGGCGACCGCCGCGACTGGGGCATCGTGATCGCCGTGCTCGCCGTGATCGCGGTTCTCTTCGTGATGGCCTCGACGGGCGTGTTCACGCTCGACGCCGAGACGGTCGGCGGCTACATGACGTTCGTGCTCGTCGGCCTCGCGGCCGCGTTCTTCGGCTACATGTTCCTCGCGACGAGCGGGCAGGAGCGCAAGCAGGTCGCCGTCATCCTGGTCCTGTTCATCTTCGCGGCCGTCTTCTGGAGCGCCTTCGAGCAGGCCCCGACGAGCCTCAACCTGTTCGCCAACGACTTTACGGTCCGGACCTACGACACGTCGTGGGTCCCGGCCGGCTTCGGGACGGTCGGGCTGTGGCTCGGCCTTGCGTCCGTCATCGGAGCCGTCGTGTGGTTCGCGGCTCACGTGGTTCGGCGTGGGACGACGGCCGGCTTCCCCGGCTTCCTCGCGCTCGCGATGCTCATCGGCGGCGGGCTCGTCGCGTTCTTCGGCTCGCTCGCCGGCGACCCGACGTTCGAGGTCCCGACGACGTGGTTCCAGTCCATCAACGCCGCGTGCATCGTCCTCTTCGCGCCGATGTTCGCCGTGTTGTGGGTGTCGCTCTCGAAGCGCGGCGGCGACCTCTCGGCCCCGGCCAAGTTCGCGCTCGGGCTCGTGCTCGCCGGCGTCGGCTTCGCAATCATGATCCCTGCCGCGAACCTCATCGCGGGCGCGGGCGACGGCTCGGGCCTGCGCATCTCGGCGTGGTGGCTCGTGGGCAGCTACCTCTTCCAGTCGCTCGGCGAGCTGTGCCTGAGCCCGGTCGGCCTGTCGTCGATGACGAAGCTCTCGCCGCGGCGCTTCGTCGGCCAGATGCTTGGCGTGTGGTTCCTGGCGGCCTCGGTGGGGCACCTCATCGGCGGGCTCGTCGGCGGGCTCGTGGACCCCGAGAACGTGTCGCAGATGCCGCCGCTGTTCCTGTGGACGACGGTGGCGCTGTTCGTCGCCGCGGCGATCCTCGGCGCGCTCATCGTCCCGATCCGCCGGATGATGGCGCAGGCCCCGGCGACGGCTGCGGCGGGCCACTAGGCCGCCGTCCGCGAGCCTGTCATCCGGCGTCCACCTTGCTGGGGCGTCCCCTCTCCCCTGCGGGGGAGAGGGACAGGGTGAGGGGGCCGCTTCCGAGCTGTTTCGCAGCACACGAGGAAAACCCGCGATGCTCACCGACATTCCTGTCCGGATTCTGCCCCACGGCGAGGGCCTCGACCTGCCGGCCCACGCCGAGCCGGGCAGCGCCGGGCTCGACCTGCGCGCGGCCGTCCCCGCAGACGCCCCGCTGACGCTCGCGCCGGGCGCGTTCGCACTCGTCCCCACCGGCCTCCAACTCGCGCTCCC
Source organism: Rubricoccaceae bacterium (assembly GCA_031425425.1). Classification (GTDB taxonomy): domain Bacteria; phylum Bacteroidota; class Rhodothermia; order Rhodothermales; family Rubricoccaceae; genus DASVSE01. Next base: position 1,362 of record JANPJI010000666.1, on the reverse strand, counting down.
GGCTGGCACCGAGGCGCAGGTCCGCCCGCGGTCCGGGCTCGCGTTCAAACACGGCGTGACGGTCCTCAACAGCCCCGGCACGCTGGACAGCAGTTACAGGGGCGAAGTGGGGGTGATCCTGATCAACCACGGCGCGGAGCCGTTTAGCGTCGTGCGTGGCGAGCGGATCGCCCAGCTCGTCGTCGCAGCGTACCTCCCAGTGCGCCTCGTTCCCGCCGAGGCGCTCGGCGAGACGGCCCGCGGGGCCGGCGGCTTCGGCTCGACGGGTACGGCCTAGATGGATTCTGCGGGGCGCGGGATCCCGGACCGGCGGCAGGGCATCCCTGCGCCCTGAACCGGACCCTCCGCTGCCGATGCCAGCCTCCGCTCTGCTCCACGCCGCCCCGCTCGACCGCCTTCCGCACACGGCGAGGCGCGCACAGCCGAAGCGGCTCCCGCCGCCCGCCGTCGCCCCGACGACCATTGCGACGTGGCTCTACGCCGAGTCCGAGGCGGAGCAGAGCCACTACCCGCGCGTGACGGGCGAGGGAGGAGCGTCCACGGAGACGTTCCAGGCGGTCTACTGGCGCTGCGCCGTCGCGTCGCTCGCGACGAGCCGGCGCATGAACGCCGGCGCGCAGCACGTCTTCTACACCAACCTCGGCGCGCTGCCGACGGTCGACGGCCACGACCTGAACGCGCTCTTCACCGCGTGGGGCGTCCGCGTCGTCCGCCTGGAGTACACGTTCCTGCCGCCGGACGGCTACTACGGCGCGTGGCGGAGCCAGTTCTACGTCTTCGACATCCTGCGCCACCTCGCGGGCACGCTCGCCGACGGCGACGTGGCGGTCCTGCTGGACTCGGATGTCGTGTGGGCGCGGTCCGCCGAGCGCCTCGTCGCGGCGACGCGCCGCGCGGGCGCGCTGACCTACGACGTGGGCCTCGAGCCGGACCTCCCTGAGCACGGCCTGTCGCTGCGCGAGATGGGCGCTCTCTACGCCGAGGTCCTCGTGGCGCTCGGGATCGACCGGCCGCCGCCCGAAGCGCCGCCGCCGTACACCGGCGGCGAGATCGTCGCCGCGACCGGGGCCACGCTGCGCCGCATCGACGCTCTCGCGGGCCCGCTCTGGGCCGAGATGCTGCGCCGCCACGCCGCCGGCCTGCCGCGCTTTTACGAGGAGTCCCACGCGCTGAGCTTCCTCTATTACGCGCTCGACATCCTCGACGGCACGGCCAACCCGTTCCTCCGCCGCATCTGGACAACCCTGCCCGAGGGCAGCGACGCTCGCCCGACGGACCTCGGCCTGACGCTGTGGCACGCCCCGGCGGAGAAGCGGACAGGCTTCCGGCACCTCTTCGACGAGGTGATGCGCCCCGGCAGCG
>JANPJI010000665.1:0-1881 GCA_031425425.1 Rubricoccaceae bacterium | reverse complement strand
CGGGCTCGTCGACGGGCTCACCGGCGGGATGGCCGGGGCGCTCGAGGCCCTCGACGCGCTGGGGTCCTCTTTCGACGCCGGGTTCGACGGGGGCGGGGCCGACGGCGGGGGCGACGGAGGGGGGGACTGACCCGGCCGCGTCCGTCCCGACCCATGAACCCGCTTCTCGACTCGGATCAGCGCCTCGTCCACGACCGAGATCCAGATCCGCGTGACGAGCGCCGCGGGGAACGTCCTCATCTGCGAGGCCACCATCCCGCCCCCCTGGCGGCCCTCGGAGGACTCGGGCGGGGGGGACCGTCCGGCCGTGTCCTCCTGGTCGGTGACGCCGCCGGGGACGGCGCGCGGGCGCACCCGGGCCCGCGCTCCCCGGGCGGCTTGGCAAAGGCAACCCCGCCTCCAGGCGCTTCCACCGCTGGGCCACGCGCGGCGTCTGGGAGCGCGTCGAATACGCGCTCCAGGGGCCCGGCACCGAGGGCCCGTGTTGAACCGCAGTCTGTTGTGCCGGGCACGGTCGGCAACCGGGGGCCAGAGAATCCGTAGCCGTCTTCCCGACCACCCTCGCATTGCCCCGATGGACATCGACCGGAACGCCCCCGCCGCCGCCTCGGCCGAGGGGTTCATCGACGCCCCACCGCCGCTCGTCTGGGCCGTGCTGTCGGGTCTGGCCGCGTGGCCGGAATGAAACCAGGACGTGGCTTCGGTTGACCTCCGAGGCCCCCTCGCACCGGGCACGGAGTTCCGCTGGAAGACCGGCGGTACCCCGATCACCTCGACGATCGGGGAGGCCGCGCCGAACCGGCGACTCGGGTGGACGGGGCGAGCACCGCTCGGCATCCGGGCCGTCCACACGTGGTCGTTCGAGCCGGAGGGGAGGGGCACGCGGGTCCGAACCGAGGAGTCGTTCGAGGGGCTGCTGCCCCGGCTGCTCCCCGTCTCGATGGCGCGGTTGCTCCGGTCCACGCTTGAGAAGAACGTGGCCGCGCTGAAGGCGGAGGCTGAGCGACGGCGGTAGGGTGCGGCAGAACCTGCCTCTGTAGCGGACGGCACAGCTTGGCGCATTGCTCGGCTGGTCGTCGCCTCTACTTTGCTCGCCTGCGCTCCGGTGCTCCGTGCCGCCGCTGAGCGGCCACCTGCTACACGGCCTCGCTCCCCTCCCACTCATGAACCGAGCCGCCGCCCCCCTCCTCGCCGCCGCGTCGGGCGCCCTCGGCGGCGCCCTCTTCGCGCTCGGGCAGGGCCGGGCCCCGGCCCCCGCCCGGAGCCCGTCGCCCTCCCCGGCCGCGCTCGAACTCGGCGGCCTCCGCATCCACGCGCTCCAGACCGGCCGCGTCGCCGTCAAGCGGGCACACCGCGCCCTCGCCGGCCCGGCCGCGACCCGGCTCGGCGCCATCGCCCTCGACCCCCGGTGGACCCCATGGCTCCCCGTCACGTGCTGGGCCATCGAGCACCCCGACGGCGTCGTCATGGTCGACACGGGCGAGACGGCGCGGACGGCCGAGCCGGGGTACTTCGACTGCGACCCCGGCCGGGCCTTCGTCTACACCCGGCTCCTCAGGTTCGACGTGACCCCCGAGGACGAGGCCGGCCTCCAACTCCGGCGCCTCGGGGTTGACCCCGAGGCCGTCCAGACCGTCGCCATGACCCACCTCCACGGCGACCACACGGGCGGGGCCGGCCACTTCCCGAACGCCCGGTTCCTTGTCGGGCGCGACGAGATCGAGCGGCCGACGCGGGGTTCGCTCCCGTGCTCGTGGCCCGAGTTCTTCCGACCCGAGCCGGTCGCGTATGGGGACGGCCCGTTCGGGGCGTTCCCCGTGAGCCAAGCGCTGACGCCAGACGGGGCCGTCCGTCTCGTCCCGACCCCGGGCCACACGCGGG
>JANPJI010000664.1:0-2551 GCA_031425425.1 Rubricoccaceae bacterium | reverse complement strand
CGACGCCGCCAATGCGTCGGCGTTGAGGTCGAGCACCCCGGCGCTGACGTTCGCGTACGTGTCGCACGCCTGGTGGTAGCACGGGTCGTACGGCGCCCCCGCCGTCCCGCCGTAGACCGCCGCCTCCCCCGCCGTCTTGATCCCCTCCGCCCCGGTGAACAGCCCGCCGACGGGCATCCCGTAGAGGGCGAAGCCGGCGTAGTCGGAGCGGTTGTCGAGCGCGGTCGGCTCGGAGGCGAGCCCGCGCGCGGTGTAGAACCCCGCGTAGAACGCCTCGATGGCGCCGGACCCCGCCGGACCCGGGTTCCCGCTGTCGGAGCCGTCGCCGTCCATGACGAACCGGACGTAGTTCGGGGACCCGATCATGTCGAAGTTGAGGTAGAGCGCGATGGTGTAGTAGTCCTCCCACGACATGCGGTTGACGTAGTCGAAGGACCCGATGAGCCCCCGCTCTTCGGCCCCCCACCACGCGAACCGGATGCGGTTCGTCGGCTCCACCTTCCGCATCATCACGGCCGTCTCGAGGAGGGCGGCGCTCCCGGACCCGTTGTCCTGGATGCCGGGGCCGTCCTCGACGGAGTCGAGGTGCCCGCCGAGCATGACCACGCGGCCCGAGGCGCCGCCCCGCGACTCGGCGAGGACAGTCCACGACGTGACCGTGACGGTCTGGACCCGCACGCGGGCGACGGAGCCCGGCTGCGCCAGCGCCGCGCCGTCGGCGAAGCTGGCCCCGACGACGGGGATGCCGACGGCGGGGAAGCCGACGTTCCCGAAGAAGAGCCCCTCGCGGTCGGGGGTGTCCCCCTGGTTGAAGACGACGACGGCCGAGGCGCCGGCGGCCTGCGCGTTGAGTGCCTTCACCCGGAAGGGGCAGACGCCCCGCTGGATGAGGGCGATGGCGCCGCCCGGGAACCCGGCGAAGTCGGCCGCCTCGCACCCGCTGGTGTGGTCCCGCGGGGGCGCGAGGCTGATGTCGACGGCCACGACCGCCGCCGTGACGTCGCCTTCTCCGGAGTTCGTAAACCCACGGGTGGCGTACGTGGCGGTGATCGGGGCGGTCTGCTGGAGGGTGGCCTCGGCGCGCGGGTAGGTGAACGGGACGCGGCGGGCGTCGTACCCCGCTGCCTGCAGCGTCCGGACGACGTAGTCCACGCTCGCCGCGTAGCCGGGCGTCCCGTCGGCGCGCGTGCCGCCGTTGGCGTCGGCGATGGCCTGGAAGGCGTCGAGGTGCCGCTGCACGCCCGCGAGCGTCACGCACTCGAGCAGCTTCGCCTCGGTGTTGTTGTTCCGGTTGTCGCACCGGGCGCCGCCTCGGGCGTCGGCCGCGTCCGTCACCGAGGCGGCGTCGGGGCCGCCCGCGTCACACGCGGCCAAGCAGAGGAGGCCGGTGAGCGCTAAGCATAAAGTCCGCATGGGTTTATGGGATGCGGGGGGACGCCGGCGGCGAAGGTAAGCGGAACGACCTCCCGCTCAGCCGTCCGACCGGTGGATCTCCCGAACTCGCGCCTGGCCCTCTGCCCGGCGCTCCTCCTAACAGCGGGGGCGACGAGCCCGTCATCTCGTCCAGAGCTCGAACAGTTCAGAGCCAGCCCGTGAGCTGCGGGGCGCACCGGCGGAGTTCGCCTCACGCAAGACCGAGCGGTAGACGAGTAGCGGACTCCTGCGATGGACACGCTCATCTTCGTCGGCATCGACGTCTCAAAGGCCACGCTCGACGTCGCCGTCCGGCCCACCGGCGAGACCTGGACATCGGCCAACGCGCCCGATGGTATCGACGCGCTCGTCGCACGGATAGCGGCGCTGGCACCGACCCTCGCCGTGCTCGAAGCGACGGGCCGGTATGAGGCCCCATGCGCGGCGGCGCTTGCCTCGGCAGGGGTCCCGGTCGCGGTCGTCAATCCTCGCCAGGTGCGCGACTTCGCCAGGGCGACCGGCCGGCTCGCCCCCGCCCCGCCGAGGCGGGCGGGAGACCGACGCGCTCGACGCGGCCGTGCTCGCGCTCTTCGCCGACCGCGTCCGCCCCGAGCCCCGACCGCTGCCGGACGCCGAATCTGAGGCGTTCGCGGCTCTTCTGTCGCGTCGGCGTCAGCTGATCACGATGATGGTGGCCGAGAAGAACCGGGCGCACGTGGCCGCACCGACGGTCCAGAAGAGCGTCGCGAAGCACGTCCGGTGGCTGGAGAAAGAGCTGGCCGACCTCGATGACAGCCTCATCGCGGCCATCCGCGAGAGCACGGTCTGGCGGGCGAAGGACGACCTGCTCCGGGCGATCCCTGGTGTCGGCCGAGTGCTCGCGACGACGCTGCTGGCAGACCTGCCGGAGCTGGGCCGACTGAGCCGCCGGAAGATCGCGGCGCTGGTCGGGGTCGCGCCGCTGAACCGCGACTCGGGCAGCTTCCGAGGACAGCGCTCGGTGTGGGGCGGGCGCTCGACGGTCCGGACAGCGCTGTACATGTCGGCGCTGGCAGCCGTGCGGTCGAACCCGCCGGTGAAGGCGCTCTAGGGCCGGCTCGTCGAGAAGGGGAAGCCGAAGAAGGTGGCGCTCGTGGCG
>JANPJI010000663.1:0-6229 GCA_031425425.1 Rubricoccaceae bacterium | reverse complement strand
CGCCACGAGCGGCCACAGGTCGACGGCGCGGTCGCCGAAGCGGGCGAGGATCGCCGTGCGGAGCGCGAGTTGGGAGGCGACACCGGCCGCGCCGAGCGCGTCGCGCGGCATCGGCGTCGTGACCCACAGGCCGACGCCGGCCGCCTCGGCGGCGTCGGCGATGCGCTCCAGGTTGGCCATCTGCTCGGCGACCGTCACGCCCGCCGCGAGGTCGTTGGACGGCAGGTTGACGACGATCGCGTCGGGCCGCTGGCGCAGGGCCGCGGTGACGTTGCGGACGGTGTCGATCTGGAGCGGAGTCGGACGAGCGGGCGCGCCGGTCGGGAGCACGTTGAACGTCGTGTAGCCGCCGCGCGCGAGGTTGAGCACGTCCGCGCGCTCGTCGCCCGCGAGCAGGCGCGCGCGGAGGCGGTTCACCCACGTCGAGTCGTTCGAGAGCGGGCCGGTGCCCTCGGCCGTGGACGAACCAAGGACGACGAGCAGGCGCGACCCCTCGGCGCGGGCAGTCGGTTCGGGCTGTCTCGGGCCGGCAACGCGGGCGGGCATCGCAGCCGTCGCGTCGTCCAGCCAGCCGCCGGTGAAGCCGGCGCGGCGCAGGCCCGCGACGACGTACGGGCTCCGGCGGATCGTCCGCCAGACGAGTTCCGAGCGCAGGTTTTCGGCCATCAGCAGGATCGGACCCTGGTCGATGCCGAGGTAGTCCGTGTCGGCCCAGCCGTAGCCCGGCACGAGGCGGCCGTGCTGGAGGCGCACGTCGGCGAACGTGAACGACGGGTTGAAAGCGTCGAGAAAGCCGTACTCGCCCCAGACGGCCGGGCCGTAGCGCGCGCGCATCGCCTTGAGCGCGGGGAGCGCGATCTCGGGCGCGAACGCGAGCGACCCGCCGGCGGCGGTGGGCACGATCGTGCCGTCGTCCTGGACGTTCTCCGTGCCCGCGCCGCGCGCGGTGTAGGTGTGGAACTGGCGCATCGTCCCGCCGAACTCGCGCTGCACGTCGGCGGGGCCGTCGGACGCGGTCAGGCCCCAGATGTCTTCCCCGTAGCCCGCCCAGCCGCCGGGGTTCTCGATGGCGTACGCCCGCTGGCTGAGCGTCGCGCGGCGGGAGTTCTCGAAGTAGTCGATGCCGTACGGGCGGATCCAGTCGTCCTGGATGCCGCGGAAGTCGATCCAGGCGTGGCTGTACTGGTGGCCGAACAGCGGCGGGAAGCCGGCGTGCGGCTGTCCGTAGAACGTGCTCCAGGTGCTCGTCGCCGTGAAGGCGGGCCAGGCGTCCGCATCGACGGGGTACGTCGGCGAGCCGAGGGCGAGCACGTAGAGGAGCATCGCCTCGGTGTAGCCCTGGTAGTCGTAGGGCAGGAAGCCCGTCTCGGGGTGCCAGCCCATGCCGATACGGTCCGAGTTGGGCCGCATCCAGTCCCACTCGACGCGCTGGTAGAGCGAGTCCGAATACGCCCGGATCTGCGCCTCGTCGTCGTCCGCGCCGTCGTAGAACTCGCGGGCGAAGAGGACGCCGGCCATGAGCAGGGCCGTGTCGATGGACGACAGCTCGACGCCGCGGAAGCGCTCGCCCGTCTCCATGTCGAGAAAGTGGTAGTAGAAGCCCTTGTAGCCCGTCTCCCCCGTCTGGCGCGGCCCCTGTGGCGCGTCGTAGAGAAACCGGAGCGTGGTCAGCGTCCGCTCGGCCGCCTCGTCGCGCGTCACGTAGCCGCGCTCGACGCCGACGCCGTAGCCGGTGAGTCCGAACCCGATCGAGGCGACGGACGAGAACGACTCGGTCGGCCAGCGGTCCGGGACGAGCCCGTTGGCGGGGTTCGTCGTGTCCCAGAACCAGTCGAACGTCCGCTCCTGGAGCGTGTCCAGAAACGGGTCCTGCGCCCAGTCGACGGCACCCGCCGGGGCGGGGACGGCGGACGGAGCGGGCGGCGCGACGGTCGCACAGCCGGCGAGCACGAGGGCGGAGCAGAGGACGAGTAGGCGCATGGGGTCAGCGGACGACGACGAGGCGAGCGGAGGCCGAGCGGCCGCCCGCGTCGAGGCGGACGACGTAGACGCCCGATGCGAGGCCGGACACGTCGAGCGGGAGAACCGTGTCGCCGGCCGCGAGCGGGGCGTCGGGAAGAGTGGCGACGGTCCGGCCGAGGAGGTCGAACACGCGGATGCGCGCCTCGGCGGCGTCCGGAAGCGTGATGCGAAGGGCGGACCGGCCGCGAGCGGGGCTCGACGCGGCGAGGGCGAACGTGCCGGCGGCGGTACCGGGCTCGCCGGCGACGAACGCGGCGAAGCCGGAGCGCTGGAGGCCGCGCTGGAGGTCGGGGTCCTGCCGGAGCCGGCTCCAGACGGCCCCCGTCCGCGCGTTCTCGATCATCAGCACGAACGGCCCCTGGTCGATGCCGAGAAAGTCCGTCGCGAACCAGCCCTGCTGGGGGTTGTAGGCGTCGCGGAAACCGTACGGCCCCCACAGGAGCGGACCGTACGTGCGGTACATCGTCCGCAGCGCCGTCCGCGTCTCGTCGTAGGCGAACGGGACCGAACCGCCCGGAGCGGTCGGGGCGATGGTGCCCTCGTCGTTCTGGGCCGGCGGTGCGCCACGCGCCTCGTAGCCACCCAGGACATCGCTCGCGGTGAGGCCCCACTCGTCGGGGCCGTAGTGGGGGAAGCGGTTCGGGTTGGCGATGCTGTAGGCGCGCTGCGCGAGCGTCGCCCGGCGGGAGTTTTCGAAGTAGTCCGAGTTCCTGCCGCGCATGTAGTCGTCGCGGATGCCGCGGAAGTCCACCCAGGCGTGGCTGTACTGGTGGCCGAACAGCGGCGGGAAGACGACGAACGAGAAGCCGTAGTGCGTCTGCCAGTCGTAGCCGGCCGTCCACGACGCCCAGGCGCTGGGGGGCAGCGGGTGCGTCTCGGAGCCCAGCCCGAGCAGGTAGATCAGCATCGCCTCGTTGTAGCCGACCCAGTCGAAGCCGATGAAGCCGGCCTCGGGCGACCACCCGAGGGCGACACGCGGACTCCGCGGCGCGGCCCACGTCCACCCGACGCGGTTCGCCCTCGAGTCCGCGTACGCTCTGATGGCCGCCTCGTCGGGGTCCGTCCCCCGGAAAAACTGCCGCATGTCGAGGACGCCGGCGAGCAGGAGCGCGGTGTCGATGGTGGACAGCTCGGACTGCCCCGCGCGGCGGCCCGTCGTCATGTCGAGAAAGTGGTAGTAGAAGCCGCGGTAGCCGGTCGCGCCGCTCGTGGACGTGTTCTGGGGCGCGGTCCAGAAAAAGCGGAGCGTCGTCAGCACGCGCTCGCGGGCCGCCTCGCGCGTGAGCCACCCGCGGTCCACGCTCGTCGCGAGGGCCGTCAGGCCGAAGCCGACTGCGGCGATGCTCGCGGCCGACGTGGTCCGGCTGCGGTCGCGGACGAGCCCGTTGGCGGGGTTGGCCTCGGACCAGAAGTAGGCCGCCGAGCGCTGCTCGACGAGGTCCAGGAACTCGTCCTCGCCGCCGCCCTGCACCGTCACCGCGACCGGTGCCGAGTCCGCGCCGGGCGTGTCGCCGATCCCGCCGACGGATCGGAAGAGGTAGACGACCGCGCGGCCCGGCTCAGCGGTGAGGTCCGCAAAGTCGGGCGTGCGGGTGGGTCGGTTCGTGATGCGCTCGAACGGCTCGCCGGGCACGTTCTGGCGGTAGACGTGCGTGCCGGACGCGCCCGCAACGGGCGTCCAGCGGAAGACGACGTCGCCGCGGCCCGTCCGCGCGTCGATGTCGGCAGGCGGCTGCGGACCCTGGGCGTCGGGGCCGGAATCGGTCGCGCGGAGCGCGTCGAACCAGAGCGTACGGACGGACGTCGGTGCGGGGCCGTTCTCGAAGCGGACGCCGCGGACGCGGGCCGGGTCGAACGCGCCGAACGGTCCGAACGCGCCGCGCGCGATCCGAACGCGCTGCCACGTCGCCGGGTCGCCGTCCACACCGCCGTTGTCGACGGCGAGGAGGAACACGTCGCCCGCGCCCGGCGGTCGCAGCGGCGGCACAGGCGACGCGTTGACGACGCGCCACAGCGCGCGCTGCGTCGTGCCGCCCTCGACGTCGGGCGTGAACACCTCGATGGCCTCGCCGGCCGCGTCCAGCGTCCCGCTGCCGTTGACGTCGCGGAACGTGAAGTCCAGCTGCCGCCCGGCGGCGGACGTGATGCGGAAGCGGGCAGGCACGGCCGGGACGCCGATGGCCGCCCGCGACGTGTCCAGGACGACATCCGAGAACGTGAATGTGAGGTCCTCGGGGTAGTTCGGGCGGGCCTGCGCCGCGGGCAGCGACGAGGCGTAGGACACGGCGAAGCGCGCGTCGGTGGGGCTTCCAGGCCGGAAGCCGCTGCGCTGGGCGGTGTAGCCGAAACCCGCGCCGGTGACGAGCGAGATCGCAGCCGTCACGTCGCCGTCGGCGTCTTCGAGGCGAAGGCGCGGCAGCTCGGCCCCCGGCACGCCGAGCGGGGAGTTGAGGAAGACGGTGAGGGTGTCGAAACCGGCGAGGTCCAGCACGGCGAAGCCGGGCGCGCCGACGAGCATCCGCCAGCTTCCGCCCGAGGCGTGCGCGGTCGTCAGGCGTCCGCTGACGGCCCCGCTGAACGCCGAGGCACTCGTGAGCGGGAGGCGGCCGCCGGGGGCGAGGTCGAGCCGGTCGCCGCCGGTGGCCACGCCGGCGGAGGAGTTGTAGACCGAGGCGTCGGAGCCGTCGGCCTCGTCGAAGATCGTCGTGACCTCGGGCGCGCCTTGCGCGGCAGCCCTCCCGGCGAGCGGGACTGCGAGGCACGCGCCGAGCGCGAGGGAGAGTAGGAGACGAATCGGAATCACAGCACGAAAGAAGGAATCGGAGTTGCGGCCCGTAGCAGGGGCAGAGCGCGCTCTGCCCTCGGCACGGACGCATTTCGCGCCCGCCGCAGAGTCGTCCGGGCGACCGTCGGTCAGAACCCCAGGCCGAGCGTGAAGCGCTGGGCCGCGCCGATGCGGCCGTGGTCCGCCCAGCCGTAGTCGATGCGGACGTCGAAGCCCGACACGGAAGCGCGGAGGCCGCCGCCGAGCGTGAGGCCGCCTTCGGCGTCGGGCAGGCCGAGGTTCTGGAAGCCGCCGCGCGCGAAGACGGTCCGCCCGTACGACCACTCCGCGCCGAGGCTGACGGAGTTGGCGTTGTCGGACGGCTGGAACGCGTCCACGGCGAGCGAGAGGTCGCCGGCTGTGCCGAGGTCGACCGGCAGGCCGAGGCCGACACGGAAGAAGATGGGGAGCGCCTGGCTCTCGGTCTCCAGGGCGGCGGGCAGGTTCGAGTTGTCGCCGTTGGTGCCCGTGTTGGGGTCGTAGCGGACGCTCAGGTCGCGCCCCGAGAAGCGGCTCCGCGTGCCGAAGTTGCTCACCGCCGCCCCGAGGACGGCCCCGCGGAACGGCAGCCGGTACACCACGCCGACGTCGAGCGCGACAGCCGTGGCAGACGAGTGCCAGACCGTCTCGCGGATCGCCTTGACCTGCGCGCCGGCCGAGAACCGGTCCGAAAACGCGCGCCCGACGCCCACACCGAGCGCGAGGTCCTGGACGGTGAACCGCTCGCCGGTCCCCTGCGGCTGCTCGGGCGTGCGGACGTCCATCTCGCCCGAGTTGAGCGACGTGACCGAGAGCAGGGCCGTGTTCTGGCCGAAGCGGACCGCGACCGCGCCGTAGTCGTAGGCGATGTCGGCGAGCCAGGCGCTGTGCGAGAACTGCGCCTCGGAGCGCGTCAGCGTGCCGAGCACGCCGGGGTTGTAGTAGGCCCCCATCGCGCCCTCGGCGAAGGCCGCACCCGCGTTGCCCATCGCCGCGATGCGCGCGTCGGGCTCGATGAGCAGGAACTGGGCGGCGGTCGTGCCGGCGCGCACCTGCGCCCGCCCGGCAGGCGCAGCCAGCACAGCGGCGAGCAGCAGGACGGACAGGAGGCGCCGCGGGATCGGTGGCATCGGAGCGGGAGGCAGCGGCGCGGGCCGCGGAGCGGGAGCGCGCGTCATTTGATGACCGCGAACTTGCCGACGAACTGGCCGAGCGGCCCGGCGTCGACCTGGTAGATGTAGAGCCCACCCGCGACCTCGAGGTTGTCCTCGGTCCGGAGGTCCCACGCGACGATCCCGGCCGTCGAGCCGTCCTGCGTGAGCGTCTTGACGAGCTGGCCGCGGACGGTGTAGATGCGGATAGCCGCCCCGGTCGGGATGGCGCGGAACTCGAGGCGGCGGTCGC
>JANPJI010000662.1:0-4335 GCA_031425425.1 Rubricoccaceae bacterium | reverse complement strand
AGGCCGAACTGCTTGCGGACGAGCGCGTGCGCGCCGGCCACGCGGGCGACGACCTTCGTGCCGGCCGTGGCGCTGGCCGGGAGCGAGATCCCGCGCCCGGCCGCGAGGCTCTGCATGAGCATCCGCCAGCCGCGGCCCGCGCCAGCTGCCCCGCCGATGACGGCGTCTTCGAGCTTCACGACGACATCGTGGCCCTCGGTCGGGCAGTTCCAGAACGGGACGCCGAGCGGGTCGTGCCGCAGACCCAGCACGACACCCTCCGCAGTCGTCGGGATGAGCGCGCACGTGATGCCGAGGTCCTCGCCCTTGCCGAGCAGGTTGTCGGGGTCGCGGAGCTTGAACGCCAGTCCGAGGACGGTCGAGATCGCGGCGAGCGTGATGTAGCGCTTGTTCCAGTTCAGACGGACGTACAGCTCGCCGTCATCGCCGCGGAAGACGACCCCCCCGGACGAGATCGCCCCGGCGTCGGAGCCCGCGCCGGGCTCGGTGAGGGCGAACGCGGGGATCTCCTCGCCGCGCGCGAGGCGCGGCAGGTAGTGGTCTTTCTGCGCCTCGGTGCCGAAGTGTGCGAGCAGCTCGGCCGGCCCGAGCGAGTTCGGCACCATCACCGTGATGCCGAGCGCGCTCGACGCACTCGACGCCTTGGCGACGATGGCGCTGTTGGCGGACGGGCTGAAGCCGTGCCCGCCGTACGCCGTCGGGATGATGAGCCCGAAAAACCGGTCCGCCTTGAGCTTGGCCCAGACGGCGTCGGGCAGTTCGCGGCGCTGCCAGACCTCCCAGTCGTCGGTCATCCGGCACAGCTCCTCGACCGGCCCGTCCATGAACGCCTGCTCGGCCTCAGTGAGGCCGGGGTAGGGCTGCGCGAGGATGCGCCGCGTGTCGGGCTTGCCCGAGAACAGCTCGCCCTCGACCCACACCGTCCCGGCATCGATGGCCTCCTGCTCGGTCTGCGAGATGACGGGCAGGAAGCCCGACGCCTTCATCGCCTTCATCACACCGAGCGACAGGGCCTGTCGGACGGGCGGGACGAGGAACACGAGGCTCAGGGCCGCGAAGACAGCGACGAGCCACAGCGGCGCGCCGAACCCGACGAGCGCGACGAGGCCCAGCGCGGACCACACGGCCAGACGAGCGCCCGTGAAGCCGAGCACGAACAGGACGAGGAGCACGCCGACAGCAGCGGCCCAGGTCGGTGTGTAGGCGGCGAGCGCGCCGTGGACCGATTCGAGTGCGTTCATGTCTCTTGGGGGGCGAACAGGACGGGTTAACAGTGTAAACCTTTCAGGAAGCTTCCGCAAGCCCATCGTGAAGAGCCTCTTCGCATCCCGCTCGCCCGCCCGCAAGCCGCCCTTCACCCGACGAGGCGCGCCCGTCATCGCAGACGCCGAGGTGCGGACGCCGAGGTGCGGACGCCGAGGCGACGAGGAATTGTGGAAACACAAAATCCCAGTCATCCTGAGCGGAGCGAAGGATCTCGACACCGCGCTGAGATCCTTCGCTCCGCTCAGATGACAGGTCTGGAAGGTGGCGCAGGTTCCGAGCGTTCCGCCTCTCCCGGGGCGCGGACGCCGGGGCGCGGAACCACACGTCGCGCGCCGGGTGCGTGCCTCTTTGCACGCTCCGCCTCGACATGAACTCGCTCGCCTCCTGGGCTTCCACACACGTCCCCGACCAGACCGGCCGCGTCGCGGTCGTCACCGGTGCCAACAGCGGGATCGGCTTCGAGACCGCACGCGGCCTCCTCCTCCGTGGCGCTCACGTCGTCCTCGCGTGCCGCAATCCGCACAAGGCCGCCGAGGCGCTCGCCGCGCTCCAGCACGCTGCACCGTCCGGCCGCGCCGAGGTCCGACCTCTCGACCTCTCCTCCCTCGACTCTGTCCGCGCCTTCGCCGACGGCTACGACCTCGGCCGGCTCGACGTGCTCGTCAACAACGCGGGCGTGATGGCGCTCCCGCGACGCGAAACGACCGACGGGTTCGAGATGCAGTTCGGCACCAACGTCCTTGGGCACCACGCACTCACGGGCCTGCTGCTCCCGCACCTTGTCGGGACGCCACGGAGCCGGACCGTCTGGCTCAGTTCGATCGCCCACCGGTTCGGGCGCATCGACCTGGGCAACCTCAACGCGGAGACGAGCTACTCGCCGTGGAAGGCCTATGGCCAGAGCAAGCTCGCCGACCTTATGCTCGCCTTCGAACTCGACCGGCGGCTCCACGCGGCGCGGACGGACTCGGTCTCCGTGGCGGCGCATCCCGGCTATACCGCCACCAACCTCCAGGGGGCAGCAGCCGAGATGAAGGGCTCGCCCGTCGAGGCGACCGTCAACGCGGCCCTCAACCGGGCCGTCGCAATGCCGACGTGGAAGGGCGCGCTCCCGACGCTGATCGCCGCCACCGGGACCGGCGTCCGCGGCGGCGACTACATCGCACCGACCGGGTGGGGCGAAGTCTGGGGCCGCCCTGGCCGGGCGAAGGCGTCGCGGCACGCCCGCGACACCGCGATGGCGGCCCGTCTCGCCGAGGCGTGCGAGCGGCTGACGGGCGTCGCCCTCGACCCGGCCGCGGCCCGGCAGACGGTCAGTTCGTGATCTCCTGCTGCCAGTTCGGGAGCGAGATCTCGCCGGTCACGGTCGAGTGGACGAGCTGCATCTCGCCCGAGTTGAACCGGTCGACAAAGACGAACTCGGAGAGGCCTTCTCCGGTGATGTTCTCGTACGTCCACACCTCGAACGGAGCGGCGTCGGCCGTGATCGACTGACGGTCCGTCCCCGACGGCGGCCCGTACGTGAGATAGACACGGCCCCGGTCGGTCCGGTAGCCGGGGATGCCGCCGTAGCGGTAGCGCTCGTTGACGAGCGGGAGCCGGTCGTAGAACACGCGGCGCGATCCTGTCGTGCCGGAAGCGGCGTCGCGGCCCCGCCAGAACCGCAGGAGGAAAGCCCGGCGGTCCTCGTCGGTTGTCGCCGCGAGGAGTTGCTGCCGCTCCCGGCTGCCCGCGATCACGCGGACGTGCTGGATATTGGTTTCGAGTTCCTCCTCGCCCATCGCGAGGTACAGCAGCTCGTCGTCCTGCGCTTCAGCGACGGTCGCCTCAGGCCGGACGACGTCCGGGTTGATGACGAAGAGCCGCTTGGTGGCCTCCGAGAGCGCCTCGTTGGCCGCGTTCAGGACGGCCAGGTGCAGCGTGTACTCGCCCGTCGGGAGTGCGCTCACGTCGACCGCGCCGACGATGACGTCGACCGGCTGCACGGGCCGGACAGTCCGGGTCTGCGTGCTCGCGACCGGGACCGGCCGCGACGACTCCGAGAGGTACGCCAGGAGCGTGTACTCGCCGAGGTCGGCCGGCAGCCCGTAGACTTCCGCGTAGTAGGTCACGCGGGTCAGCGGGCCTCCGTAGAACGCGTCCGGGTAGGGCTGGACCGTCCGTCCGCTCTTAACGAAGGGGCCATCGGGGTCCTGCGCACGCGAGATCCGCCGGGCGAGCTGGATCGACGACAACATCGTCCCACGGGAGGCCGCATAGTCCGGCACGTCGAGGTCGACGCGAGCCTCGACCGACGGGGTGCCGGTGCGGGCCGGGACGACAGCTGCGACTTCGTACGCGCCTGGCGCGAGCGCGGCGCGGACCTGCTCGGTGAAGACCTGCCCGTCCTCCAGCGCGGCCGTGTCGGCGACGGCGAACCGGAAGTCGATGGTCCTGTCGAACGCCGGCTCCTGGTTCGCGCCGGCAGGGGCCGCCGAGGCCGCAGGCCGGATCTGGAGGTGCAGCGGGAACGTCGCCTCGAACTGCCCCTCGGGCGTCCTCGTGTACTGCAGCGACGAGGCCCCAACGGAGACGTATACCTCGGTGAGCGACCGGGTGCTGTCGTATCGGAACGTGCCGGTGTCCATCCGGAGTTGGACCGGTCGCGGCTGGGCCGCGGGGGCCGCGGCGAGGGCGACGAGGAGCGCCGAGCCGGAGAACAAACGGGTCATCGCTGGTGGGCACGAGGCCCGCAAGAGTGGATTGGACTCGCAGAACGCACGTGTCGAAGATAGCGTGTGACCCCTAGCGGCCGGGATCCACTCAGGCGTGCCCCTGTATCTTGCCGCTCCGGGTCGTGAGGCATCGCCGCCGCCGGCCCGCGCTCCGGAAGCGCTTCCAACCGTCCCCCATCCCGTATGAACGCCCCCGCCTCCGTCCTGGACCACCTCGCCGCGCTGGGCCTCGGCCAGGCCCAGACCGTGTACTACAACCTGCCGCCGTCTTGCCCGTGCCCGAGAGGCCGAAGAAAATCGCCGTCGCGCCCGTCTCGGGGTCCGCGTTGGCCGAGCAGTGCATCGGGAAGACGCT
>JANPJI010000661.1:0-1630 GCA_031425425.1 Rubricoccaceae bacterium | reverse complement strand
CCGGAGTAGCTCCCCCCGGCGAGCTCCATGTGGCCCGTGATCGTCGTCGCGCCGTCCCACGGGTCGCCGCCCTGGGTCCGGACGCGGAGGAGGCCCGCGCCTTCCACGCGCGAGCCGCCGAGGAACGTCGTCGACATCGTCTCGTCGGTCGGCGAGGCGAGCGAGAACGTCCCTTCGGCCACGCGGATCGTCCCGCTCTCGTTGCGGAAGACTACTGGGCCGTCGAGCGTCGTCGTGCCCGGCCCGCGTCGGACGATCAGCCCGTGGTTGACGACTGTGTTGCCGATGGAATAGAGCGCCTGCCCGTCGCCGATCAGTTCGAGCGTGCCCTCGTTGGCGAGCGTGCCCGCCTGCCACCGGAGCGGGTTCGGCCCGTGCCACCGGATCGTGCCGAGGTTCGTGATGTTCGCCCCCCCGACGGCCGCTTGCGTGATGCCCGCCACCGACTCGATGTCGAGGACGCTCCCCGGCAGGATCGTCATCGTCGTGCTCGGGGGGGCGGGACTGAACGAGAGGGCCCCGCCGGTCCAGCGGAAGCACCCGTCGCAGGCGTCGATGGCGAAGACGCCGGCGAGGCTGCTCCCCGACGCGATTTCGAGGTGGCCGGTGACGGTCGTCGTGTCGTTCCAGAGGATCGCGCGGTCGACCGTCGTGGCCAGGCGGACGGTCCCGGCGCCCTCGATGCGAGTGGGACCGCGGAAGCTGATGGTCCCCCCGGCCCCCGCCAGGCCGGAGAACGAGAGCGTGCCGCCCGCCCGGATCGTCCCGCCCTCGTTCCGGAAGGCGAGGGTGGACCCCGTCGTCGTCGTGCCGCCGGACTGTTGGAAGACCCCGTGGTTCACGAACGTCCCGCCGAAGAACTCCTCGACGAACAGGCCGGCGGCCCCGACCGTGAACGTCCCGAAGTTCGTGATCGCGCCGTCCTGGAGCCGGAGGGGCCGGCTGTCGCTCCACGACACCGACCCGTAGTTGACGAGCGAGCTGCCGGCGATGGACTTGAGGAAGCCCCCGGAGATGCCGACGTTGCACGTCTCGGTGCAGACGACCGTCGTGACGAAGAGCGTCCCGGCCGAGAACGAGAAGTTGCCGGAGACGGTCAGGCCCCCCTGGTTGAGACTGGGGCCGACGCCGTCGATGCGGGCCGTCGCGAGCGTGAGCCCGGCGACGGAGTACGCGCCGTCGACGGTCACGGAGATCCGGAGGTCCGGGACCTCGGGGTGGTCCGGGTCCCCGCCGGTGTTGGTCAGGGAGGCCGTGTCGCCCGCGCCGGGGACGCCCGGCTGGTCGATCCCCGTCCTCCAGTTCTGCGGGTTCGACCACAGGCCGTCGTTCCCCCGACCGACCCAGGTGTAGCCGGCCGCACGGACGGGCGCGGCGGCGAGGAGGAGTAGGGCCGCGAGGGCGACGGGAGTAAGAACGCGCATCGTAGGCAGAGGAGGGGTCTCCTTCCAGACGTGCGGTCTCGAGGCGGATGGGGACACGGGGTCCCGCAAAACCTCCCGCTTCCGTAGGTTGACGCGTCTGCCGCCGTTGCCGAGGCACATCCCCGTGGAAGTCGACCGCTCGGACGTCACCCGCCTGCTGCTCGCCGCGCGCCCCGGCGCGGGCGCGCACGCCAACCTGGACCGGC
>JANPJI010000660.1:0-6488 GCA_031425425.1 Rubricoccaceae bacterium | reverse complement strand
CGCTGACCTCCCGCCCGCGTCGGCCCGCGGGAGCCTGCTCGTGCGCGGGGCGACCGTCCACACGGTCTCGCGCGGCACGTTCGAGAACACCGACGTGCTCGTCCGCGACGGGCGCATCGCCGAGATCGGGACGGGCCTGAGTGCGCCGGCCGGCGTCCGCGTCGTCGAGGCGGCGGGGATGCACCTCACGCCGGGCCTCATCGACGCCCACAGCCACATCGCGCTGACGAACGTCAACGAAGCGTCCACACCGGTGGTCTCCGAGATCCAGATGCGCGACGCGCTCGACCCGACCGACGTGGGCATCTACCGCGCGCTCGCAGGGGGCGTGACGACGGTCCACACGCTGCACGGATCCGCAAACCCCATCGGCGGCGAGTCCGAGACGATCAAGCTCCGATGGGGCACGCTGGACCCCGAGGAGTTGCTCTTCGAGGGCGCGCCGCGGACCATCAAGTTCGCCCTCGGTGAGAACCCGACGCGCGTCCACGGCCAGGGCCGCAGCGTGCGGCCGAGCACGCGCATGGGCGTCGAGCAGGTCTTCCGCGAGGCGTTCACCGAGGCGCGGCTCTACACCGCGGCGCAGGAGACCGCGCAGCGCGAGGGCCGCCCGCTCCCGCCCGTCGACCGGCGCCTCGAAACGCTCGCGGGTGTCCTCGACGGGTCCGTGCTCGTCCACTGCCACAGCTACCGCGCCGACGAGATCCTGATGCTGATGGGCGTCCTGCGCGATTTCGGCGTCACGCGCGTCACCTTCCAGCACGCCAACGAGGCGTTCAAGGTGGCCCCCGAGCTGGCCGCGTTCGGAGCTGGCGCGTCCGTCTTCTCGGACTGGTGGGCGTACAAGATGGAGGTCTACTACTCGACCGCCTACAACGCCGCCGTGCTGACGCGCAACGGGGTCCGGACGTCGCTCAACTCGGACGACGCCGGCATGATTCGGACGCTGACCCACGAGGCGGCCAAGACGCAGCGCTACGGCGGGCTGACCGACGACGAGGCGCTCGCGCTCGTCACGATCAACCCGGCCTGGCAGCTCGGCATCGACGACCGCGTCGGCAGCCTCGACGTCGGCAAGGACGCCGACCTCGCGCTGTTCACGGCCGACCCGCTCTCGGTCTACGCCCGCGTCGCGCTCACCGTCGTCGACGGCGTCGTCCGCTTCGACGCGGACCGCGACGGCGACGACCAGCGCCTCGTCGTGGACCCGGCCGAGCGGACGCCCGAGATCCGCCTCCACGCGGGCCGCCACGAGGACGCCTGCATGGACGGTGCCCTCGACCTCGACGCCGTCGCCGGCCGCTAGCCTCCAGCCCCACGATGACACGTCCGACCGCTCGCCGTCTCTCGATCCTCACGCTGCTCGCGTTCTCCGCATCCGGGGCGTTCGCTCAGGGCGCGCAGTACCGCGGCGAGTCCGGCACGTTCGCTCTCACCGACTGCCGCATCGAGACGGTCACGCAGGGCACGATCGCCCGCGGGACGGTCGTCCTGGACGGCGGGCGCATCGCGGCCGTCGGGGCGGACGTGGCCGTGCCGGCCGGAGCCACCGTGGTCCCGTGCGCAGGCGGGACGGTCTACCCAGGCTTGATCGACAGCGGGACGCGCATCGGGCTCCAGGAGATCGGCTCGCAGAACGAGACGACGGACCTCGACGAGATCGGCGAGGTCACCCCGCAGATGCGCGCCCTCACGGCCGTCAACCCGTCGAGCGTCCACATCCCCGTCACGCGCCTCGCCGGCGTCACGACGGCGCTGACGTTTCCCCGCGGCGGGCTGATGCCGGGCACGGCCGCGCTCATCGAGCTCTACGGCTACACGCCGGACGAAATGGCGACGGGCGTCGAGGCGGTCGTCCTCAACTTCCCCGCCTCGGGCCGCCGCGGCGCGCAGGACCGCCGCGAGCAGGCCGAGGTGGACCGCCTTGCACGCGAGGCGCTCGCCAAACTCGACGACGTCTGGCGCCAGGCCGCACTCTACGCGCGCCTCGACTCGGCCCGGGCGGCGCAGGGCGACCGGACGCCGCCGGCGTACCAGCCCGAGATGGCCGCCCTGCTGCCCGTCCTCCGCGGCGAGCGCCTGCTGCTCGTCGAGGCCAACGCCGCGCCCGACATCGTCCGCGCGATCACGTGGCTGCGCGGCAAGGGCGTCCGTGCCGTCCTGACGGGCGTCGCCGAGGGCTGGCGCGTGGCCGACAGCATCGCCGTCGCCGGCCTGCCGGTGATTGTCGGCCCCGTCCTCGCGCTCCCGACGCGGCAGGCGGACCGCTACGCGCGGCCGTTCGAGAACGCGGGCCTGCTCGCCGCGGCGGGCGTGCTCGTGGCCATCCGGAGCAACGAGGAGGAGAACGCCCGCAACCTGCCCTTCCACGCCGGCTTCGCCGCAGCCTACGGGGCCGAGGCGGGCTTCGGACCGGCCGAGGGGCTCGCGGCCGTCACGATCAACCCCGCCCGCATCTTCGGCGTGGACGACCGCCTCGGGAGCATCGAGGCGGGCAAGGAGGCCACGCTGTTCGTCGCCGACGGCGACCCGTTCGAGGCGTCCACGCGCGTCACGGCGCTGTTCATCCGCGGCGACCGGGTCCCGCTCGTGAGCCGGCAGACGGAGCTGTACGACGAGTTCCTCGACCGCGGCGCGGCCCCGGTGAGCGGGCGCTGATCCGCCGTTACGCGGCGTACGCGACGCGGCGCTCGCGGAGGGCCTGCGGCATCGGGTTCGGCCCGAAGTCGATCCCGTCGTAGAGATCCTCAAGGGCCAGGTCGAGGCCGAGCGCCGCGATGGCGACGCGGCCGTCCTCGTCGCTCGTGGCCTCCCAGCCGCCCGCGGCGGTCCGGCTGTAGGCCATCACCTCCGGGACCTCCTGCGAGACGAGCAGCAGTCCCTGCAGCGACGGCAGGCGGAGGTACAGCCGCGTCTTCGTCCCGCGGTCGAACGCCTCGGTGGAGTGCGAGAGGACCTCCACGACGAGCGACGGGTTCAGCAGCACGTCGCCGGAGCCGATCTCGGGCGCGCCGCAGACGGCGGACGCGTCAGGGTATACGTACCGGCGCTCGGTCAGGCGGACGCGCATGTCGCTGCTCAGCACGCGGCACCGGCCTTTCAGGGCGTTGTGCAGCGCCACCGCCACATTCGTCCCGACGAGGGCGTGGCGCATCGTCCCGCCGGCCATCGCGAAGACCTCGCCCTCGTGGTATTCGCTCCGGAACTCCTGCTCGGCCTCCCACGCGAGGTATGCCTCGGGCGTCATCGGGGCCGGCGTCGGCTGTGCGGACATGGCGGGACGTGCTGGCGAGGCGTCAACGTACGCCGCTGCGGGTGACGAACCCTGTGGCACCTGCGGCACGTTGACCCGCCATGCCCGATCCCGTCCTGCTCTTTCACGGTCTCGGCCGCGGGGCCGCCTCGATGCGCCCGATGGCCCGCGCGCTCGCCCGTGCCGGGTACGCGCCCACCGTCGTCGGCTACCCGTCCACCCGGCACCCGATCGGCACGCTCGTCGAGCGCTTCGTCGCGCCCGAGGTGGACCGGCTCCTCGACGGCGGGGCCGAGCGCGTCCACTTCGTGACGCACTCGCTCGGCGGGATCCTCGTGCGCGCCCTCGCCGCAGCGCGGTTCGACGCGGGCAAGCCGCTGCCGGACGGCTCGCGGGCTGTCCTGCTGGCCCCGCCCAACGGCGGCAGTCCCGTCGCCGAGACGCTCGGGCCGACGGCGGCGGCCCGGTTCTGGCCCGGACCCGCACTCGGCGACCTCGGCCTGGGACCGGCGAGCGTCCCTCGCGGGCTCGGCCCCGTCCGCGGGGTCGAAGCAGGCGTCATCGCCGGGACGCGGCGCATCGTGCCGTCGGGGCGCTTCTTCCACGGCTCCCACGACGGGCTCGTCTCCGTCGCGAGCGCGTTCGACGTGGCCGGGCTCGCCGACACCGCCGTCGTGGCGCGGTCGCACGCGCTGCTGATGCGGGCACCGGACGTGATCGCGCTCACGCTCGCGTTCCTCGCGACCGGCCGCTTCCGCTCCGACGCCGCGTAGACGCTCCGGACGAGCGCCTCGAACCGGACATCCGGCGGCGGGTTTACCTTTCCGAAGCGCTTCCACACGATCCGATATGACCGACCTCCACGCCTCACTCGTCGGCTGGGGCCACTACGTCCCGGACCGCGTCGTGACCAACGCCGACCTTGCCGCGCTCGTCGACACCAGCGACGAGTGGATCCAGAGCCGGTCCGGCATCCGCGAGCGCCACTTCGCGGACCCGAGCCAGGCCACGAGCGACCTGTGCGTCGAGGCTGCCAATCGGGCCATCGCCCGGGCCGGCATTGACCCGGCCGACATCGACCTCGTGCTCGTTGCCACGTCGAGCCCGGACTACCTCACGCCGCCCGTGTCGAGCCAGGTCCAGCACCGCGTCGGCGCGAGCCGGGCCGGCGCGATGACGCTTATGGTCGGCTGCACGGGCTTCGTGTACGGGCTCGTCACGGCCGAGCAGTTCATCCGCACCGGCGCCTACCGGACGATCCTGCTCGTCGGAGCCGAGGTGATCTCGAAGAACCTCGACATGACGGACCGCAACACGTGCGTCCTCTTCGGCGACGGGGCCGGGGCGGTCGTGCTCCAGGCGTCGGCCGAGCCGTGCGGCGTGCTCGGGTTCGAGTTGGGCTCGGACGGGTCCGCCTTCGAGGCGATCATCGCGCCGTGCCCCGGCACGCGCATCCCGGTCTCGCAGGAGGCCGTGGACCAGCGCCTGCACTACATCCGGATGGATGGCCGGGCCGTGTTCAAGTTTGCGACGCGGACGATGGCCGAGTCGGTCGGCCGCGTCGTCGGTGCCGCGGGCCTCGGCCTCGACGACGTCGACCTGCTGATCCCGCACCAGGCCAACGCGCGCATCATCGAGTACGCCGCGAAGCAGCTCGGCCTGCCCGACGACAAGGTGGTGATGAACGTCGAGCGGTTCGGCAACACGTCCGCCGCGTCGATCCCGATCGCCCTTTCTGAGGTGCTCGACGAGGGCCGCGCGAAGGCCGGCGACACGCTCGCGCTCGTCGGCTTCGGGGCGGGCCTGACGTGGGCCGCGTGCGCGTTCCGCCTCGGCTCGCTCGTCGCGCGGTCGTCGCCGCAGGCCGACCCACGCCGACACGCCGCGCCTGCAGCCGGCGACGGGGGCATCGTCGAGGGGCTCATCGCGTGATCGGCTGGAGCGTGTGACCGGATCCCCGCGGCAGGCGGCTGTGTGTAAGCACATCCCTTCCCCTCCCGCCATGCGCGTCCTCTCTCTCACGATCCTCACCGCCGCGATGCTCGCCGGTTGCTCGTCGAGCGGCCTCGGCAGCTACGGCCGCGACGTCTACAACCGCTCGGCCCGGAACTATCCCGCGTCCGCGAAGACCGGCGAGGGCAGCCGGACCCGCTACACGGTCTGCCACAACGGGCGCAACACGCTCTCGCTCCCCACCTCGGCCGTCGACGCCCACGTCCGCCACGGCGACCGCTTCGGCTCCTGCTCACGCCAGGACCGCCGCGACGACCGCCGCGACGACCGCCGTGACGACCGCCGTGATGACCGGCGAGACGACCGCCGCGATGACCGGCGTGATGATCGCGAGGATCGGCGCGAAGACCGTCGCGACGACCGGGCAGACCAGAACCGGAGCAACGGAAACGGGAACGGCCGCAGCCAAGGCCGGGGCAACGGTCAGGGCAACGGCCGCGGAAACGACTAGCGGGTCCGCCGCGCGAGCCCGCGCAGCACGTGCCACACGGTGAGGGCGGCGAGCGTCGCCGTCCTCCCGTCCGTGTCGTGCCGCGGGCACAGCTCGACCACGTCGAGGGACTCCACCGCGGCGCTCGCCCCGCACGCCTCGGCCGCCCGGAGCCATAGCGCCGCCGACAGTCCGCCGGCGCCGGGCGCGCTCACGCCGGACAGCCCGTCGACCG
Organism: Rubricoccaceae bacterium; assembly: GCA_031425425.1. GTDB lineage: Bacteria > Bacteroidota > Rhodothermia > Rhodothermales > Rubricoccaceae > DASVSE01. The sequence continues at coordinate 557 of JANPJI010000660.1, read as the reverse complement.
CGTCGAGGTCGAACGAGGCCAGCGTCGCCCCGTCCAGCCCCGCGACGAGTGCGTCGACGCGCGCCGTGTCGAGGTCGGCCGCCCACACGAGGTCGCCGTGGGCGCGGACGTAGGCGGCGTGCTCGGCCGAGACGCGCCACGGGTGGAGCCCGGCGACGGTGTAGCGCCGCGCAAGACCGGACTCGTGTTCGAGGGCCTGCCGGAACGGTGACCCGCTGTGCCCGAGCCCGCCAGCGAGCAGGCGGACGTCCGCGTGGGCGTCCCAGTTGAGCAGGTCGAACGGGCGGCCGGTCGTGAGGTAGCCGAGCGCGTGGCCGAACGTCGTCTCATGTCCCCCGCCGAGCACGATGGGGAACACGCCCCGGCCGAGCAAGGCCGCGACGACGGACCCGAGGCGCTCCTGGTCCGCTTCGACATCTCCCGATTCGCGCACGTCGCCGAGGTCGGCCGTCGCTTCGAGGAGGCGCACGAACGGGTCCCACGAGCGAGCGTCTGGCGTGAGGCGGTAGAGCGCCTCGCGCAGCGCCCGCGGCCCGTCCGCTGCACCGGGACGCCCG
>JANPJI010000659.1:0-2057 GCA_031425425.1 Rubricoccaceae bacterium | reverse complement strand
CCGCCGACGAGGTGTACCGGTTCTACCGCGCGCCCGGCGGCCCGCTCTGGATCGCCACGATGCGGGGGCTCGCCCGCTGGGACGGCGACGCCGCCTCAGGGGTGGGCCGGCTGACGTGGCTCGACGCGCCCCTCCGCGGGGGCCTCCGCATCGACTTCGCCACCTGCCCGGACGGGACGACGTGGATGGCGGACGACGACGCGCTCTTCCGCGAGGGCCGCCGGGCCGCCACCGTCGGGAGCCCCGTCTACGACCTCCACTGCGACCGCGAGGGGAGCGTGTGGGCGGCGACGCAGACCGACGGGCTCCACCGCTTCCGCCCGGCCGCGCTCCGGGCCGTCGGCCCGCCCGAGGGGCTCGGGCTGCGCAACGTCTACGGCGTCTCCGAGGACCGGCGCGGCGGGATCTGGTTCACCGGCCAGGACGGCGTCGTGAGCCGGCTCCACGGCGGCCGGTTCCGTCACCTCGCCAGCGGAGCCCCCCTCGACCCCGCCGAGGCGTATGCCGTCGCGAACCAGGCCGTCTACGAGGACCGGGCCGGCGACGTCTGGCTCGGGTTCCAGGTCTGCCGCGCCACGGACCGGGCCCCAGACGGGGGGTGCGAGCGGTTCGCATGGGCGCCCGGCGCGCCTCGCAACATGGAGGTCCACGCGGTCCTCCAGACCCGCGACGGCGCGCTCTGGTTCGGCGCCACCGGTGACCGCGGCGCGGGCCTCTACCGGCTCCGGTCCGGCCGGTGGACCCGCTTCACGACCGCGGACGGGCTGGCCGACCTCAACGTCCGCTTCCTCCTCGAGACGCGCGGCGGCGTGCTCTGGGCCGCGACGATCCGCGGCGGCGTCGCCCGGTTCGTCCCCGGCCGCGCGGGCGGTCAGGGCCGGTTCGCCGCCCTCACGACGGCCGACGGGCTGGCCTCGGACCACGTCCGCGCCCTCCACGAGAGCGCCGACGGCGCGCTGTGGATCGCGACGGAGGACCGCGGGCTCGTCCGCCGCGACCCCACCACGGGCACGCTCGCCACGATCCGCCAGGCCGACGGGCTCTACGACGACGGGCTCCACACGGTCGTCGAGGACGGCCGCGGGCGGCTGTGGATGAGCACGAACCGCGGGCTGTTCTGGGTGGCCCGCGCCGAGCTCGAGGCGTTCGCCCGGGGCGAGGTGGCCCGCGTGCATTCGGCGGCCTACACCGAGCGCGACGGGATGCGGAACCGCGAGGCGAACGGGGGCCGGCAGGGCTCGGCGCTCCGGGCCTCGGACGGTCGGCTGTGGTTCGCCACGCAGGACGGGGCCGTCGTCGTGGACCCGGCCGCCGTCGGGGCGGCGCCTCGCCCGCCGCGCCCGCTCGTCGAGGGCGTCACGGCCGAGGGGGCGCCAGTGGCGATGGAGGCGTCGGGCGTCGCGCTCGCGGCCGAGCGCCGGAGCTTCCGCGTGGCGTACACGTCGCCGACCTTCGCCGCGCCGGAGCGGGTCCGGTTCCGCTACCGCCTCGACGGCTATGACGCGGACTGGGTAGAGGCGGATGGGCGGCGGGAAGCGGCCTACACGGGGGTGCCGCCGGGGCGGTACACTTTCCGCGTCGCCGCCACGAACGGCGACGGCGTGTGGGTCGAGGGCGCCGCGCCGCTCGCGCTCCGCGTCGCCCCGTTCTTCTACGAGACCGTGTGGTTCCGCCTGCTCGGGCTCCTCGTGGCGGCCGGGCTGGTCGCAGGCGCGTACCGGGCCCGCGTGCGGCGGCTCCGGCGTCGCGGGGAGGAGCTGGAGGCGGAGGTCGCGCAGCGGACGGAGGCGCTCCGTGCGGAGAAGCAGAAGACGGAGGCGCAGGCCGAGCGGCTCCAAGAGATGGACCGCCTGAAGAGCCGGTTCTTCACGAACGTCAGCCACGAGTTCCGGACCCCCCTCACGCTCACCATCGGCCCGCTGGTGGACCTCCAGACGGACCTCGAGCGGGCGGCCCTCGAGCCGGAGCGGGGGCACCCCCTTCTGGCCGGGGCCCGACGGCACGTCGACCTCGCGCTCCGCAACAGCCGCCGCCTCCTCCGCCTCATCACCCAGCTC
>JANPJI010000658.1:0-6057 GCA_031425425.1 Rubricoccaceae bacterium | reverse complement strand
CGGTCGTCGTAGGCGAACAGGTCCGCAACGGCACGCAGGAAGTCGCTGCCGACCCACCCGTGCGGGATATCGCCCAGGAAGCGCGGCCGGCGGACGTCGCGCCCGACGACCTCGGCGAAGGCGTGCCACGCCGCGGGCCGGCGGTGCGAGAGGAACCAGCGCGCCGCCTCGTGCGCGCGCTCGGGCTGCCCGAGGCGGACGAGCGCGCCGACGTTGCGCCACTCGTACGGCGTGTAGTCGTTCCAGACATCGGTGTCGCGGCGGCGGACGAAGAAGTCCCAGTAGCGCTCGAACGTCCGCTCCAGCGCGCCCGCCGGGAGCACGTCCCCGGCGTCGACGGGGTCGAGTGCGACCGAGACGGACGTCGGGTCGAAGTCGCCGAGCTCGACCGAGCCGGGCAGGTAGTCGATGCCACGGCGCTCCATCGCAGCGGGATACGACGCGCGGAGGTCGGCGGCGTAGGCGTCGCGGCGGCGGGCGAGGTCGGCCGCCTCGGGCGCGCCGAGCGTCGCGGCGACGAACGCGGCGTCCTTGAGCCCGAGGAGCCCGAACAGTCCGTCCCAGTACGAGTGCATCGGGCGCGCCGAGTAGCCCTCGTGCGAGATCGAGGCCGGCAGCAGGCCGACGTACGGGGCGAGCGTGTCGGGCCGGGCGGTGGCGAGCGGGAGCGCGCGGAGCGAGTCGATGGCGTTTGCTGCGGCGCGGACGTGCGGCCACATCTCGGCCAGGAACGCGCGGTCGCCGGTGGTGCGGAAGATCTCGGCCACGAGGAAGGCGAGTTGCCCGTGGCTGTCGTGCTCCGGCGTCCAGTCCGCGCCGAGGCGGCCGACGCAGCACGGCACGAAGCCGGTCGAGTCCTGGAACGGCGCGTACCAGCGGGCAAAGTCCTCGGCGACGTCCGGCAGGCCGAAGCGGAGCAGCGCCTCGGAGGTGAGCGCGCCGTCGCGGATCCACGAGCGGTCGTAGGAGCGGCTGCCGGGCTGGATGCGCGGCCCGTCGCGGTTGATGAGCAGGTTGGCGAGGACGGTGCGGACCGTCCCGGCGAGGTCGGCCTGTGAGGGTGGGAGGTGGATCTGCGCCGCGGCGTCGAGGCGCGCCGCCCAGCCGGCGGCGGTGATCGCGCGTCGCGACTCGGCGAAGGTGGCGGCCTCGGCGTGCGTGCTGAACGTCGGCGGGCGGTCGGCCCCCTCGTGCAGCGGCGTCCACAGCACGACGGTCTGCGTCTCGCCCGCTTCGAGTGTGAGGTCGTAGGCGAGCGCGCCCGAGGCGAGCCCGGCCGGGTCGTCGGCGGTCGACGTCGGCGGAACAGTCCCGTCGGCGACCCACGCTTCGGCCCCGCCCTGTGCGAACGTCGCCACGCCCGCAGCGTCGGGCCGGACGAGCGCGACGACCGGTAGGCCGTCCACCTCGAAACCTGTAGCCGACACGGTCAGCCGGCGGACCTCGGCGGCCCCGCCGGCCGTCCCGAGAAACTGCGGCGGCGGGTTGACTTGGAACGGGCGCAAGGCGACAAGCAGGCGGACGTCGCGACGCGCGGGGCCGTCGTTGGACACGTCGTAGGTCACGAGGAGACCGCTCTTGCCGATCAGATCCTCGCCCGTCGCGCCACGCGTGTCGCTCGCGAAGGCGGACGTGCGGACGCGGAGTGCGCCCCAGCGGTGCTCGACCGACGGCAGCGGCAGGCCGCCAGCCTCTAGCGTGTGGAGCGTCGTGTCGGCCTCGTGCCAGCCGAGCCGCCGGCCGTCCGCGAACAGGGACGCCTCCAGCGACGGCCCCGCGCGGCGCGTCTCGACGTGACCGTCCTCGCCGACGAGCGCCTCGTTGTCGTCCACGTCCTGCCCGACGACGGTCCAGTACATCTGCTCGCCGGTGAACGAGCGCGGCCAGACGCCGGGCGCGGCGCGGCGGGCCGCTTCTTGCAGCGTCGCCGTGCGGCTGCCCGTCGCCTCGACCGGGAGGACCGCGAGGTCCGTGAGCGATCCGTCCGCGTCCGCCGTGACGCGGAGGTAGCGGGACTCGGCCTCGGGCATCGGGACGAACGCCGCGCCGCCGTGCGGGCGCTCGACGGTCTGGCCCGACCGCCACATCTCGCCGTCGTCTGAGAGCTCGACGGTGTAGCTCGCCGGGGGCCGCATCCAGTCGAGTGTGACGCCGCCGAGTTCGCGCCGCGCGCCGAGGTCGACCACGAACGGGACCGCGACCGACCAGAAGGTCTCCGGGTTGCCGTCGAGCGCGTCCGCAGTGGCCCCCGGAGTCCGCGAGACGGGCCGCGTCGCGGGCGACGCCACGTCGGGGAGCGGTTCCAGCGTCACGTCGTCCAGCCAGACCGTCACGCGGCCACCCTCGACGGCGGTCACGACGAATTCGAGCGATCCGACGTCGGTCGGCGGGCCACCGCCGCGGGGTCCCCACGCGAACGAGACGTGCCGGTCGCGGGTGGCGAGGGCCGTCCACGCGGCCGGGTAGCGGAACGCGCGGCGGTTGTGCCACCAGACGCTCTCGCCGGCCGTGTCGACGAGCTTGAACTCGAGGTCCTGGACCGTCGCCGCGCCGTCGGGGCGCTCGGCGCGCAGGCGGTAGCGGAAGGCGTAGTGCGCGGGGAGGTCGAGCGCCACGTCGCGGCGCGCGATGGCGTAGCCGCCGCCCGCTCCGAAGTCCACGTCGAGGCGCAACGCGCCCGCGTCCTCCGAGATCGCGAGCGCGACACCCGGCGAGGGCGCGGCCGTCCACGCCTCGGGCGTTGTGCCGTCATCGAGCACGCGCTCCTGCGCCGCGGCGGGGAAGGCGACCAGGGCGAGCAGGGTGAGAATCCAGACGCGCATGGCTAACCCTTGACGGAGCCGACGAGGATGCCCTGCACGTAGTACCGCTGCAGGGCGAGGAAGACACCGAGGACGGGCAGGACGGTCACGACGGCCCCGGCCATCATGAGCTCCGTGTCCTGCACGCGTTCCCGCGAGAGCGATGCGAGGGCGACCGGGAGCGTGTACCGAGAGTCGTCCGTGAGCACGATGAGCGGCCACAGAAAGTCGTTCCACGTGCCCATGAACGTGAACACGGCCAGCGTCGCGAGGGCGGGACGCATCAGCGGGAGCGCGACGGACCAGTACAGACGGAACTCGCCCGCGCCGTCCATCCGCGCCGCTTCGAGGAGGCTCTCCGGCAGCCCGAGGGCGAACTGCCGCACGAGGAAGATGCCGAAGACGGTCGCGAGCGCCGGCACGACGACCCCGGCGTAGGTGTTGACGAGCCCGAGCGCGCGCATCTCCAGGAACAGCGGCAGCATCGCGACGGGCGCGGGGATGACGAGCGCGCCGAGCAGGACGGCGAAGAGGCGGTCGCGGCCGGCGAAGCGGAGCTTGGCGAAGGCGTAGCCCGCCATCGAGTTGAACAGCAGCGACCCGGCCGTGACGGTGGCCGAGAGGAGCAGGCTGTTGAGCAGGTAGCGCCCCATGTCCGCGGTCGCGAACAGCGCGCGGTAGTGCTCGAAGGTGACCCCGCGCGGCCAGAACGGCGGCGGCAGCGCGGAGGCGGCTCCGGCGGGCATGAGCGACGCGCTGACCATCCACACGAGCGGGAGCGCCGTGAGCACCGCCAGGGCGATGAGCGCCGCGTGGACCGCGACGGACGTTCCGGTGGGGCGTGTCATTGGGCGTCGGCGCGCCGCTGGAGGCGCAACTGGAGGGCCGTCCCGGCGAGCATCAGGGCGAACAGCACGAACGCGATCGCCGAGGCGTAGCCGAGGCTCCACCACTTGAAGCCCTGCGTGAACATGAGGTAGACCACCGAGACGGTCGCCCCGGCCGGCCCGCCCTGCGTCATCACGTACGGCTCGGCGAAGAGCTGGAAGTAGCCGATCGCCGTGATCACGCCGACGAACAGGAACGTCGGCGCGATGCTCGGCAGCGTCACGTGGCGGAAGAGAGCGCGCGTGCCGGCCCCGTCGAGGCGCGCGGCCTCGTAGAGCTCTTCGGGCACGGCCGCGAGGCCGGCGACGAACACGAGCATCGTGTAGCCGAAGTTTTTCCAGACGGCCAGCAGGATCAGCGACGGCATCGCCCACGCCGGGTCGCCGAGCCAGTCGATGGGGCCGATCCCGAGCGCGCCCAAGCCCGCGTTGAGGAGCCCGTAGCGTGTGTGGAGCAGGTACCGCCACACGAGCGCCACCGCCACGAGCGTCGTCACGACGGGCGAGAACAGAACGGTCCGGAACACGCCCTTGAGCCGCGTCACCTTCGCCGTAAGCAGGAGTGCCGCGCCGAGCGAAAGCGCGACCGTGAGCGGTCCGCCGACGAAGACGAAGTAGAGCGTATTGCGGAGCGCAGCCCAAAACTCGGGGTCCGCGAGCAGGGTCGCATAGTTGCCCACACCGACCGCGCGGACGCTCGACGGGTCGCCGAGCGCGTACAGGTCGAAGTCCGTAAACGACAGCGCGAACGCGGCGAGGACGGGCAGCAGGAAGAACCCGCCGATGACGACGAGCGCCGGGGCCACAAACAGGATTCCCGCCCGGGCGACGGCCCGGTCTGCGGGGGCCGTGCCGCGGCGCTTCGCCGGGGCGGCGGCCGGCGCAGCACCCGTGCGCGGAGCAGGGGCGACCGCAGGAAGGACGAGGGCGGCCTCTGCGTCGGGCGTGCTCATGGGCGTGCGGGAACGGCGGCCGCGACGGGGGCGGCGCGGGCGGCCTGGCGGTCGAGGAGCCAGCGCCGCTTGTCCAGCATCGCGTCGACGTCGCGGTCCAGCGTCGCGATGGCGTCGTCTGGCGTGATCCGGCCGCGGACGGCCAGCTCGGCGACCTCGCGGATGCGCTGCGCGATGCGCTCCTGCTCGGGCACGGCCGGCGCGGGCACGACGCGCGTGAGCTGCTCGCGGAAGGCCGCCGCGTGCGGGTCGTCGGCGAGGCCGGGCGTGGCCCATGCGTCGGGGCGCGCGGGGAGGTCGCCGGTGAGGGCGTAGAAGCGCGCCTGGATGGCGGGCCGCGAGAGGAACTCGACGAGCGCGAGCGCCTCGGGCTTGTGCGCGCTCCGGTTGAACACGACGAGGCTGGAGCCGCCGGCCGTCGACGCCCCCGGCCCGGCGGGGCCGGGCATCGGGGCCGTCGTCCAGGCGCTCTGGAGGCTGTCCGGCAGGCGCGCGCGGAACTCGCCGAGGTTCCAGGGGCCGGTGATGTAGAACGCGAACGTGCCGCGCGCGAACTCCTGGTACACGTTGGCGACCTGCGTCTGGTCCACGGTCGGCGCGAGGCCGTCGCGGTAGAGCGACAGGTAGAACGCGAAGGCGCGGCGGAAGCCCGGCGAGTCGAAGTTGCCGTAGCGGTCGCCGTCGCGGAGGAGCCCGCCGGGCTGCTGGAGCGCGAGGATCGCGAGGGGCTCGGGCTCGTTGAGCGGCAACAGGACGCCGTAGCGCGCCCGGCCCGTCCGCTGGACGGCCAGCATCGCCTCGCGCCACCCGGCCCACGTCGTCGGGACCGCTTCGTATCCCGCCAGCGCCATCAGATCGCGGCGGTAGAAGAGCACGCGCGTGTCCACGTACCACGGAATGCCGTAGAGGTGACCGCCGACGACGTTGGTGTCCCACGTGCCGGGGAAGAAGTCCGCCCGCCGCACGACCGGGCTCGTCGCCGCGAACGTGTCGAGCGTGTCGACCGCGCCGAGGGCGGCCATCTCGGGGATCCACGTGTTGCCGACCGGCGAGACGTCGGGCGTCGAGCGGCCGGCGTAGGCCGTCAGCAGCTTCTCGTGGGCGGCCGACCACGGCACCTGCTGCACCTCGACGCGCACGCCGGGGTTTTCCTGCTCGAACTCGCGCACGAGCGGGCCGACGACCTCGCCCTCGCGCCCCATCGCCCAGAACTGGAGCACGACCGGCGCATCGGCCGCCGGCTGGCAACTCGCGAGCGCCGAGGCGACGAGGGCCGCCGAGAGCAGGAGCGCGCGAGCGGTCACGGGCTGAGGAGATAGTCGGCGAGGCCGCTCTCGAACACGGCACGCGCGATGTGCCGGTGCGCGGCGTCGTTGAGGTGGAGGCCGTCGCCTGAGTCGAACCGCGCGTCGAGGC
>JANPJI010000657.1:0-5591 GCA_031425425.1 Rubricoccaceae bacterium | reverse complement strand
GAGGTCGTCGCCGAGGCGGACGTAGCCGTCCGCCAGCGCGTCGGCGTCGGCCTCGGCGGTGTCGGCGAGGCGCTCCTCGAAGGCCTCCCAGTCGGGGGCGTGGCGGCGGACGAAGACGGACTCGCGCATGGCGCAAAATAGGACAACGGGGAACGGCCAACGGCCATCGGGGGAATGCGGCCGGGGGCTTGCCGATGCGTCGCCTCCTGCGTATTTCCCCAATGGCCGATCCCCGTTGGCCGATCCTCCCACTCGAATGGACGACCGCTTCCTGATCCAGACGGCCCAGAACGTCGAGCTGTCGCTCGCGCCGGCGGGCGTCGGCGACCGCATCCTGGCGTACCTCGCCGACGCCGTCGTGTGGGTCGGGTACGCCTTTCTGGTGCTGTGGATTCTGAGCGAGACCACCGCCGGGTCGGTCGCCATGTTCGCGCTCATCGTCCTCCCCCTCGCTCTCTACGACGTCCTGTTCGAGGTCCTCTTCGAGGGGCAGACGCCCGGCAAGATGCTGCTCCGCATCCGCGTCGCGCGCCTCGACGGGGCGCAGCCGACGCTCGGCCAGTACGCGCTCCGGTGGCTGCTCCGGCTCGTCGACGTGACGGCGACGTCGGGGGTCGTGGCCGTCGTGGCGATCTCGTCAACCAGGCACCAGCAGCGCCTGGGCGATCTCGCGGCCGGGACGACCGTCGTGCGGCAGCGGCGCCGGGTGCGCCTCGACGAGGTGCTCTACCCCGAGCCGCCGCCGGGCTACGCGCCGCGCTTCCCCGAGGCCGCCGCGCTCACCGACGCCGACGTGCGGACGCTGCGGGCCGTGCTCGTCCGCCATCGCCTCTCGACGCGCGACCGCCGAGGCCGCGCCCTCGCGGACCGCGCCAAGGCCGCCGTCGAGGCGCGCCTCGCCCTCGGGGTGGTCGAGATGCCCGTGGACGACTTCCTGTCGACGGTCGTCCGCGACCACACGTTCGTGCTGGACCAGGGGCTGGCGGGCGGCGGCCAGTAGGCGAACGCGCCGGCCGCTCAGAACGCCGCGCCCTCGCCATCGGCCGCGACGGGCAGCGTCACGTAGGTCGTCCCGCCGCGGACGCGCCGGATCTGGCGGACGATCTCCTCGAAGTCGGCCTCGCTCTGGACGAAGTCCATCCGCGTCGTGTCCACGACGAGCAGCGGGCCTTTGCGGTAGTGGAAGAAGTAGCGGTCGTAGGCGGCCGTCAGTTCGGCGAGGTAGGCCGGGTCCATGCCCGCCTCGTAGCTCCGCCCGCGGAGCGCGATGTTGGCGAGCAGGCGCTCGACGCTGGACCGGAGGTAGACGACGAGGTCCGGCGTGGCCGCCGAGGGCTCCATGAGCCCGTAGAGCGTCTCGTAGAGCTGGAGCTCGTCGCCGGCGAGCGTCACGTGGGCGAAGATGCGGTCCTTGTCGAAGGTGTAGTCCGCGACCGTCGCCCCGAAAAGGTCCCGGTTGAGGAGCGCGCGCTGCTGCTTGAAGCGGCTCGCGAGAAAGGCGAGCTGCATCTGAAACGCCCATCGCTCCCGGTCGGCGTAGAACGTGCCGAGAAACGGGTTGTCCTCGAACTCTTCGAGCACGAGGCGCCCCTGCGCGCGGCCCGCGAGCATCCGCGCGAGCGTGCTCTTGCCCGCGCCGATGACGCCCTCCACGGCGACGTAGCCGACGTGGTCGGGGAACGGGGACTCGGGGTCGGACATCGGCGGCGGGAAGCAGGGCCGGGAAGATCGCACGCGCCGAACGTCTCGCCGGGCGCTGACGGCTGCCGTGTCACCGCCGAGGCACGTCGAGGCGGAACGGCGTCCGGGCGATGCGCGCGCGGTCCGGACACGACCCGAGGAGTTCGGCGACCGTCCGGCCCGTGCCGGGCACGACGGTGTCTGGCGCCAGGTCGGCGAGCGGCTGGAGCACGAACCGGCGCGCCGCGAGGCGCGGGTGCGGCAGCGTGAGCGCCTCGGTGGCGAGGACGAGGCCGCCGTAGAGGAGCAGGTCGAGGTCGAGCGGGCGCGGGCTCCACCGCGGAGCGGCCGGGTCGCGGCCGGCGGCGCGCTCGGCCGCGTGGAGCCCCGCGAGCAGCGCCTCGGGAGCCAGGGCGGTCCGGAGCCGGACGACGGCGTTGAGGTGGTCCGGCTGTGGCGACTGCCCCGGCAGAACGTGCGCCTCGGTCTCATAGACCTCGCTCGCCGCGTCGACGCGCACGCCCGGCAGCGAGGCAATGGCGTCGACGGCGGCCTGGAGCGCCGCGAGGCGGTCGCCGACGTTCGCCCCGAGCCCGACGAAAGCGGAGACCGTCGCGGCGCTCACGCGGGGCCGAGTGCGAGCGACACCTCGGCCCGGTCGCACGGCCCGCCGACGGGCGGGTTCGGCTTGCGGACCGTCACCTCGACGCGCTCCAGCATCGGATACGCCTCGCGGACGGCCGCGGCGACGCGCCACGCGAGGCGCTCCAGCAGGAACGCGTTGGCCCCCGTCACCACGTCGCGGGCGATCTGGTACACCCGCTCGTAGTCGACGGTCCGGTCCAGGCTGTCCGTCTCCGCCGCCTCGGCCACGTCCAGCGTCATCGCGACGTCGACCTCGAAGCGGCCACCGATGCGGTGCTCCTCCTCCATCACGCCGTGGTGGGCGTAGAAGACGGCGTTGACGAGGCGGACGGTGGCGAGCACGGGGGCTGAGGGGAGCAGAGCGCGGAAGATGAGAACGCAGGAGCGCAAGAAAGCACGCACGCACGAAATCCCCTTCCCTGCCCGGCACGCCTGCGCTCCTGCACACCTGCGCTCCTCCGGATCAGCCCGGCCCTCCCCTGCGTACGTCTCCCCTCTCACACGGAAAACCCATGCGTCTCGGAAGCGGTCGGTCCAGCAACGTCGTCACATCCCGCGGCGGCGGGCGCGCCGGCCTCGGCATCGGCGGCCTCGTCGTGCTCCTCGTCGGTGCCTACTTCGGGATCGACGCAAGCGGGTTCGTGGGCGGAGGTGGCGGTGGCGGCCAGGCGACGGTCGAGCAGGCGGACCTCTCGGACGAGACGAACGCGTGGCTCAGCGCGGTCCTCGCGGACACCGAGACGGTCTGGGGCGAGCTCTTCCAGCGCGGCGGCCTGGACTACCCCGAGCCGACGCTCGTCCGCTTCGAGGGCAGCGTTCAGTCCGGCTGCGGGGCGGCGGACTCCCGGACAGGCCCGTTCTACTGCCCCGCCGACCAGCGGCTCTACATCGACCCGTCGTTCTTCAACGAGCTCTCGCGGATGGGCGCGCCCGGCGATTTCGCCGCAGCGTACGTCATCGCCCACGAGATCGGGCACCACGTCCAGAACCTCGAAGGCACGCTGGACCGCCGCCAGCAGGCGCGCTCCGAGAGCGAGGCCAACCAGATCTCGGTCGCGACCGAACTGCAGGCCGACTGCTACGCCGGCATCTGGGCGCACCACGCCGAGACGGACCGCGACGTGCTCGAAGACGGCGAGATCGACGAGGGCCTCGCCGCGGCGGCCGCCGTCGGCGACGACCGGCTCCAGCAGGCGGCCGGGATGGAGGTCCAGCCGGAGTCGTTCTCGCACGGCTCGTCGGCCGACCGCGCGGCGTGGTTCCGCCGCGGGTTCACGTCCGGCGACGTCGGCCAGTGCGACACGTTCGCAAGCCGGTAGCGGTCATCGGGCGTGAGGGAGAGGGCGGGAGCGGAGCCCTTCCCCGCCTCAATCACCCCGAATCCCCTGTGCCGACTCGCGCCCACGCGACGGCCACCCACGCCTCGCCGAGGCGGGCGTAGGCGATCTCCCACGCGCCACTCACGCCCGACTCTGCCGAGGCGCGCCCGGATGCGGAGAGGGACAGGACAACCGACCGGGCACCGGCGCGCAGGCCGGTCCGCTGCCCCTTCAGAACGGACTCCTTGAGTGCCCACAGGAGCGTCTGCGCCTCGTCCGTCGGTCCGCCGAGTGCGTCGACGAGGCCGTACTCGGCGGGCGCGAGGATGCGCCGCCAGAGGTCCGGCCGCCGCGGCCCGACGGTCTCCACGTCGACTCCGACCGGGGCCTGCGAGACGGCGGCGACGGCGATCACGCGCTCGTGCCGGCCTGTGTGCGCGATCGAGACGTACCGGCCGGGCACGAGGGGCGCACCGTCGTCCCCAACCGCGAGGTCGACGTCACCCGGGGCGACCCCGAGCGACGCCGCGAGAAGATGGCGCGCGGCAGTCCGCCCGAGGGCGAACGCGAGGCGGCGGTCCGGGCTCGCGAACGCGTCGTGACGCTCGCGCTCGGCGGTCGAGAGCACGGCGGCGTCGGGCTCCGTCGCGAGGGCGACCGAGACGGTGTGCGGGAGATCGAGACCGGGCGGAACGACGACCACGGGGAGTGCATCAGACGACCCCGAACACGGACGCCGGCCTTTCTCCGTTCCCGCCGAACGCCGTGCCCCCGGCGAACCTATTTTACACGTCCCCCAGTCGCTCTCCGCATGTGCGCTCTCCCGCTCCGTCGCCTCGCCCCGTCCGCGCCGCCCGCCCCGAGCGGGACGGCCACGCCCTCCGGCGGGCATGTCGTCCGCGCGAAACAGTCGTTCGGTGAGTTCGTCGAGGGCTACCGCGGGCGGCTGCGGCACCTCTTCGAGGAGCGCGCGTCGTGCGACGCGCTCAACGCCGAGCGCGGGCTCCCGCCGTTCGTGCTGGAGCGGATGCGCGAGGTGGACCCGCTGTCCGTGTACATCCCCGAGGCCCACGGCGGCCGCGGCGGGAGCATCCGCGAGGGCCTCGCCGTGCTCGAAGAGACGGGCTACCACTCGCTTGCGCTGACGCTCCTCGTGGGCATCAACGGCGGCCTGTTCCTGCAGCCCGTCGCCAAGTACGGCTGCGACGGGCTCCAGAGCCGCACGTTCGGCGGCTTCCTGCGGCACAAGCGCCTCGGCGGGCTCATGATCACCGAGCCGGACTACGGCTCGGACGCGCTCAGCATGAAGACGTCCTGGCGCGCGACCGGCCACGACACCTGCCAGATCGAGGGCTCCAAGCACTGGGGCGGCCTCACTGGCTGGGCGGACTACTGGCTCGTCACGGCGCGCCCGCGCGCTTCGGATGGCAACCTCCGCCGCGACGTCGACTTCTTCGTGGCGGATCAGAACGCACCCGGCCAGACGATCGAGGTCGAGGCGCTCTACCCCAACCTCGGCCTCCGGATGCTCCCCTACGGACTCAACCGCGTGAGCATCGAGGTCCCCGAGTCCTCCCGCCTGAACCCCGAGACGACGGGCGTCAAGATGATGCTCGACGTGCTCCACCGGAGCCGGCTCCAGTTCCCCGGCATGGGCATGGGCTACCTCCGGCGCATGCTCGACGAGGCCGTCGCCCACTGCCGCGGGCGGTTCGTCGGCGGGCAGCCGCTGCTGGACTACGACCAGGTCCGCGGGCGCATCGCGCGCCTCCAGGCTGCCGTGACCAACTGCGCCGCGCTGTGCCTGGACACGTCCGAGAACGCCGGCGTGGACCTCGACCTCTCGAACGAGTCGCTCAAGGCCAACGCCTTCAAGACGACCGTATCGGACTGGATGCAGGAGGCCTCGCAGTCCCTCCTCCAGCTCGTCGGCGGCAACGGCTACCG
>JANPJI010000656.1:0-7025 GCA_031425425.1 Rubricoccaceae bacterium | reverse complement strand
GGTCGGCCTGCGGCAGCGGAACTGGGGTGCGACGCGCGACGAGCAGATGCGGGGGCTCGTCGCGCGCGCCTCGGCGTCGGGCGTCCGGTCGGCTGCGCCCGCTGTCGGTGCGCCCGCACCGACGGCCGCGCCTGTGCCGCGCCTCGACCTCGACGCGCTCGGCGACGAACCCGTGGACGCGCCCGGCGGCGCGGCGCGCCGCACGCGCTCGTGAGGGTCGGCCTCGTCTACGACCGCTTCGGCGACACGCCGCGGCCGCCCGGCGCGCCGGACGACTGGGACGCCGAGTACGAACCTGAGGCGACGGTCGTGGCGCTGGAGGACGCGCTCCGGCACCTCGGCCACATGCCCGTCCGCGTGGGCAACGTCGCGGCGCTGCTCGCCGCGATACGCGCCGGCCCGCTCACGGCTGCGCCGCTCGCGCTCGACGCGGCGCTCTCGATCGCCGAGGGGCTCGGCATCGGCGAAGGCGGCACCCGCAACCGCGAGGCGCACGCGCCGGTGCTGCTCGAACTCGCCGGCGTGCCGTGCCTGTTCTCGGACGCACTCGCCCTCTCGGTCTCGCTCGACAAGCACCTCACCAAAGTCCTCGTGCAGGCGGTCGGCGTCGCGACCCCAGCGTGGACCGTCCTCCGCCCCGGCGTGTCCGCCGACCTCGACGCGGCGGACGCACTCGGCTTCCCGCTCTTCGTCAAGCCCCGCTACGAGGGGACCGCGAGGGGCATCGCGCCGTCGAGCCGCGTCGAGAGCGCTGCGGACCTGCGGGTGGAGGCGGCGAGGCAGCACGCGCTCGTCCGACAGGACCTGCTCGCCGAGGCGTTCGTTGCCGGGGCCGAGGCGACGGTCGGCGTCGTTGGGACGGGCGAGGCGGCGCGGGCGCTGCCGCTGCTGCTCCGGGCGACCGAGGCGACAACCGGAATCGGGCTCCACGCCCTCGACCGGCACGAGCGCCCCGACGCGCCGTTCAGGTACACGGTTTCGGTCGGGCTCCCGCCCGAGGTCGAGGCCGGCGCGTGCGCCGCGGCCGTGGCCGCCCACCGCGCGCTCGGGCTGGCCGACGTCTCGCGGTCGGATTTCCGCGTCGATGCTGGCGGCGGGGTCTGGTTTCTCGAAGTCAACCCGCTCCCGACGTTCGCGCCCGACGGGACGTTCGCCATCCTGGCCGAACTCGCCGGCGTGCCGTACGCCGAGTGGCTGGCCGGCGTGCTCGACGGGGGGCTGCGGCGGATCCGCGGCCCGGGCTGAGCGGCGCTACCGAGCGGCGAGCCGCGACGCACGCGGCACTACGTCCGACTCGCGCAAGAGATGAAACGCGGCCGTGCCGCTCTTCGTCGTGGAGCCCTGGTTGACCTGCGGCGTCGGCACGTCGACGAAGACGGGCGGGTCTTTGGGGTCCGGAGGCGGGAAGACGGTCCGCACGAACTCGAACCCGTACGGGGAGCACCCCCGCCTGGCGATCGGAGGAATCAGGGTGCAGTCGAAGCGGTTGAGCGTGCGCGTGTCTCCGTTGAGCGCCGCGAACGAGTGCGGGTACGACAGCCCGTCGAGCCGCGGGATGAACTCCGCGGTGGCTGTCCGCTGCAGAAGGAGCGCCAGGTCGGGGTTGTCGAGCAAGTCGTCTCGGGCGGCGGTCGTATCGGCAAGAACGAACGCGGTGCGGACGCTCGTCCGGTACGCCTGTTCGAGGCCGGCCTGCCGGATCGCCCGGAAGAACGTGACGTGCTCCTGAAGCAGGAGCGTCTCGAACAGGTCGACGTCGGGCTGGAAGAAGTCGCCGGCCGTGTAGAGGAGCCCGTTCACGGACGGCACAGGCTCGCCCGAGACCACCCGGCCGTCGAGCGAGAGGGATTCCCCGTCTCGCCGAACGGTGAGCACGGTCCCGTCGAGAGCCGTCAGCCGGAGCCCCTCGGTGAGGTCAGCGCGCGTGTACCGACCCGGCACCACGTGCAGGGCGGTGAGGCGGCGGCGGAGAGTCGCCTGCGCCGGTTCGGCCAGGGCAGCAGTCAGCGGTTGGTAGCGGCTCGTGTAGGCGAAGTCTGAGGTTGCGAAGACGGTCACGAGCCGCGTCCGGTCCGGCAGCACCGCCCGCACGGCCGGGTTCGCCTCGGCGTCGGCCGCGTACCGCGTCAGGTCGGCCCGGATCCGCAGCCGCTCCCCGACCGAGAGCACGCTCAGGATCGGCTCGCCGAGTACGTACACGCGCCCGTCGGAGGTGACCTCCGAGACGAGCACGCGCACGCCGTCGACCCTCAGCCCGTCGGTCGCGTCGCGCGTCACGGGCAGCCGCTCGCCGCCGAGCGTCGTCACCGTCTGCCCGACGAGCGCGTCGAGGTCGGCGTCGCCGGGAAGGATGTGGGCGCGGAGCACGCGCCGGTACACGTCGACGTTGGCCGCTGCGCGGAGCAGCGCGAAGTCGCCGCCGAGCGCCTGGAGCGCGTCGTTGATGGGTGCCAGGACGGTGTAGCGCGGCAGCGCCGAGGCGTCGGCGAGCACGCCGGCGTCGCGCAGCCCGGCGGCGAGCGTCGACAGCAGCGGGGACAGGCGCACGCGCTCGGCCGTCGTGACGACGTCGAGCAGGACGTCGGCAAGCGGGTAGGCGACGCCGTTGGAGGCGTCGAGCGGGTCGGTCACGTCGAGGGTGACGCCGTTGACGGTCACGACCGGCCCGACGCGGCGGACGCGGAGGGCGGAGCCGTCGATGGCGGTGAGCGTGGCCCCGTCGGCGAAGTCGTCGGGCGTGAGCTCTCCGGCGACGATGTGGTGGCGGAGCACGCGCGTGAGGACGGCTCGCTGCTGGTCGGAGAAGAGGACGGGGGCGAAGTCGGTGCCGAGGTAGGTGAGCGCGATCCGGGTCGGGGCGAGGACGGTGTAGGGTCCGCCGGATGCGAGGGCGGCGTCGAGCCCGGTGAGGGCGAGCGCGTCGGCGAGCGGGAGGTAGCGGTCGCGCGCCTGGAAGCGTCCGACGAGGTCCTGAGAGGCGTCGCCGTCGTCGCCGGAGTCGCACGCGGGGAGGGCCAGCAGGGCCAGGACGAGCAGTGCGAATCGAGCGGCCGTGCGCGCGGGTGTCCGCGGTGTGGCCGAGCGTTCGGAGTGGAGGAGAGGCATCGGTCGGGAAGGGCGCGGGAAGGCTCCGTCTATGTGCGGAGGAAAGCTACGGGCGGCCGGTGTCGTGAAGTCGTTAGGGCATCTCCAAACGACCCGATGCGCGCCTGACCGGTCCGGTAGTTTGGCAGGACGTCGTCCCGCCGCCACATGTCTGCCGAGCCCGCATGAACGCCCTCTCCACGACCTGCTCCGTCCTGCGCCTGCTCGCGCTCGGGGTGGGGCTCGCCTCGGCGGCCGCGGCGCAGACGGCGACGGTGCGCGGGTTCGTCACCGACGAAGCCGACGGGCAGCCGCTGATCGGGGCGAACGTGTCACTCCAGGCGCTCTCGGCGCAGGGCGCGCCCGGCGCGGTCCGCGGGGCCGCGACGGACACGGACGGGTTCTACGCCGTCGTCGGGCTGGAGCCGGGGCGCTACGCGCTCCGCGTGTCGTCGGTCGGCTACGAGGCGCTCGTGGACACGCTCGCTCTGCCGTCGGGCGTGCGCGCGCTTGACGTCGCCCTCGCGGCGGCGGCGGCCGAGCTGGCCGGGGCGACCGTCGAGGGCGACCGCGAGGCGAGCGCGGCCAACCTCGACGCCGGGCTCCAGCGGATCCGCCCGGTCGATGTCCGGTCGGTCCCGTCGCCCGACGTCTCGGGCGACCTGGCCAACTACGTCGTCTCGCTCTCGGGCGTGGTCACCTCGGGCGACCGTGGCGGGCAGTTGTTCATCCGCGGCGGCGAGCCGACCCAGAACCAGGTCTTCCTCGACGGCATCCCCATCTTCCAGCCGTTCCACGTGCTCGGCTTCTACTCGGCGTTCCCGGCGGACCTGCTGCAGTCCGCCGACCTCTACGCGGGCGGCTACGACGCCGGCTACGGCGGCCAGCTCTCGTCCGTGCTCGACGTGTCGGCGCGGACGGGCAACCTGCGGCGGTTCGCGGCGAGCGCGAGCGCGGCCCCGTTCGTGGCGAGCGCCTCGGTCGAGGGGCCGGTCGTCCGCGACCGCGTCTCGGCCATCCTCTCGGCGCGCGTGTCGACGGTCGAGCAGATCGCGGCGCGCTACATCTCGGACCCGCTGCCGTTCGCCTTCGGCGACCTCTTCGGCAAGCTCTACTACACGCCCACGGCGACGAGCCGCTTCTCTGTGACGGCGCTGCGGACGTGGGACCGCGGCGGCATCGGCGACCCCGAGGCGTCGGCGACGTCCGAGGCGCGGGCCGACGAGGTCCGCTACCAGAACACGGCCCTCGGCGCGCGCTACCTGCTGCTGCCGTCCTCGGTCCCGTTTCTCGCCTCGGTCCGGCTGTCGTACTCGGACCTCGACAGCCAGCTCGGCCCGCGCATGGCGGCCACGCCCGAGGACGAGAGCCGCCTCACGCGGGCGTCGCGCATCTCGCGCTTCGACGGGTCCTTCGACTTTACCTACCTCTTCCGCTTCGGCGGCCTGCGGACGGGCGGCTTCCTGCGCACGACGGTGCTGCGGTCCGCCCTCGGCGGGCTGTTCCAGAACGTCGTCTCCGAAAACGAGACGGTGACCGAGGCCGGGCTCTACCTCCAGCCCGAGTTCCGCGTCGGCGGCCTCCGCGTGTCGCCGGGCGTCCGCGTGACGACGCTGCCGCTGCAGTCGCAGGCGTTCGTCGAGCCCCGCTTCCGGGGGGCGTTCGAGGTCGGCGCGCACCGGCTGAGCGTGGCCGCGGGCCTGTACAACCAGCCCGTGGTCGGCCTGAGCGACCGCCGCGACGCGACGAGCGTGTTCACGGTCTACACGGTCGCGCCGGACAGGCAGACGCCGCGGGCGTCGCACCTCATCGCCGGCTACCACCTCCGCGCGGCGTCCTGGGCCGACGTGTCGGTCGAGGCGTTCACGAAGGAGATCCGCGACCTCTCCGTGGCCGAGTTCACAGCCGTGCCGCGCCTGACGACGCGCCTGATCCCGGCCAGCGGGCGCGCGCGCGGCCTCGACCTCCGCGCCGAGTTCCACCGCGGACGCGCGCAGCTGCTCGTCAACTACGGCCTCTCGTCGGTCGTCTACACGACGGTGAGCGCGCGCAACGAGCTCCTCTTCGACGACGCGACGTTCCACTTCCGGCCCGGCCACGATCGCCGGCACCAGGCGACCGTCATCGCCAGCGTGCCCGTCGTCGGCTTCACGGCCGCGCTGCGGTTCCAGTACGGCAGCGGGCTCCCGTACAGCCGCGCGCTCGGGTTCGACCAGTTCCTGCTCCCCGACGGCGCGCCGGACGTGTACAACGATCCGGGGATGCCGCGCGTGATCTACGAGCGGCCGTTCAACGCGCTCCTCCCCGCGTACCACCGCCTCGACGTCACGGTCGAGCGCGTCTTCCCGCTCGGCGCGGCTGCGCGGCTCACCGTCCAGGCGGGCCTGCTCAACGCTTACGACCGCGCCAACCTGTTCGCCTACGACCTGTTCACGCTGCGCCGCGTGGATCAGCTCCCGGTCGTGCCCACGCTCGGCTTCCGCCTCGACACCTGATGACTGCTCTCCTCCCGGCTGCGCGTGCGTGGCGATCTGCCCTCGTCGGGCTGGTCCTCGCGGCCGGGCTGGCCGCCTGCGACGACTCCATCGACACGCCGGACAGCCTCCGCGGCACCTACACGCTGTGGGGAGCCCTGGACCCGACCTCCGACGTGCAGAGCATCCGCGTCGTCCCGGTGACGGACACGATCGGGACCACGTCGGCAGCCCCGCTGCCGGTCACAGTCACGTCCACCGATCTCCAGACGGGTGCCGAGGCGGCGTGGCGCGACAGCGTCGTCACGTTCTCCGACGGGTCGGTGGGGCACATCTACCGCTCCACCTTCCGACCGGCCTACGGGAGCCGCCACCGCTTCGTCGTCCGCCGGCCCGACGGCAGCGACATCTCGGCGCTCATCACCGTTCCGCCGTTCGTCGAGCCCGTGTACCAGACGCCCTTGCTGGTGGGCGGCGTGCGCTACCCCGTCTTGTGGCCAGGGGCCCCGCAGCTGAACCGCGTCCTCGTGACCTATACGGTCCAGGAGACGTCGTGCGCTCTGGCGGAGGTCACCCGAGAGCTGGTGGGGACGTCCGGGCCGGTCGAGTTCGGCTGGCAGACCGTGATCCACCTCGCCGAGGACGACGACACGATCCAGCGCATCGCCGGCGGGCCGCGCGGCCTGCGCCGCATCCGCATCACAGCCGAGGTCGCGAGCGAGGACTGGCGCCCCCCCGGCGGCGTCTTCGACCCCGACGTGCTCGCCGAGCCCGGCTCGCTGGGGAACGTCCGCGGCGGCTTCGGCTTCGTCGGAGCGGCGTACAACACCCTCGCGGATTTCGTGCCGAGGCTGACCGACCTGAGCTCGACGAGCTTTCTCAACACGGCCGGGTCCTGCCCCTGACGGCCGGCGAGCACGGTGAATCCGCAGCGCGTGCGGATCCGGGCGGCGGGGGAGGCATTGGCCACCGGGTACCCGCTCCCGACGATGGACGACCCGCTGCCCAGCGCCGCGCCGCGGCCCGCCTGCCGCGCCCACGGCGTCGACCGCTACCACCACGCCGCCCGCGCGGACCTCACGTTCGGACCCGGCGGGTGGTTCGCGATCCTCAACGGCGCCTCGGGGACGCCCCGCGAGATCGCGTTCACGTGCTCGCTGTGCAGCGAGACGTTCGAGACGACGCGCGACCCGACCGTGCTGAAGCAGTTCCGACGCTACCCGTACGTGAACCGCAACGCCTGAGCGCGCCGCGTGGACGGGCACGAATCCACCTGGCTTCCCCGAACCGGCGGTGGCGACGCGGCGATCTTGGCCGCATGACGGCGTTCCCCCAGCACAACGCGAGCCTCGACGAGTGGGCGGACTGGCGGTGGCAGATGCGCCACCGCGTCCACGACCTCGCCACGCTGGCCCGCTACGTCCGCCCGACGCCCGAGGAGGCGGCCGGCATCGAGGCGACGGCCGG
>JANPJI010000655.1:0-7154 GCA_031425425.1 Rubricoccaceae bacterium | reverse complement strand
ACCTCGGGCGGGAAGAAGTTGCGGTACGTCGCCCGGGCGTGCGTGCGGCTCGTGGCGACGCTCGCGCCGCGGAGCACGAACTGGTTGGCCATGAACTTGCCGTTGTACTCGCCGAGCGCGCCCCCGACGGGAGTGTAGCCGGGGTACGGCGTGTACTGGCTGTGCGTCCACTGCCAGACCTCGCCTGCCATCTGGCCCAGCGCGGGCTCGGCCGGAGCCCCATCGCCCGAGGCGAGATCGGCAGGCACCCCGGGTAGGGCCGGGTGGAGTCGGCCGCCCTCGACGAACGTCCCGGCCAGCAGGTCGGCCGTCTGCGCCGCCGTCTCCCACTCGAACTCGGACGGCAGGCGCGCGCCTGGATAGCGCCCGGTCACGCTCATCCACCGCGCGACGGCGTCGGCCTCGAAGTAGCTGAGGTGGACGGCCGGCTCGTGCGGATCCACTGGCAGCGTCCCGGCGAGGGTGAAGTGCCGCCATCCGGACGCGCTCGCGGGGTCGGGCTCCCAGTAGAACGGGTGCGCCCAACTCTCGGCCTGGACGGTCGCCCAGCCGAGCGAGAGCCACAGCTCGGGGCGCGTGTAGCCGCCGTCTTCAATGAACGCGACGATCTCGCCGGCCGTGACGAGGCGGTCCGCAATCTCGAAGGCCTCGACGAACTGCCGGTGGCGCGGCCCCTCGTTGTCGAAGTGGAACCGCTCTGCCGTCGTCGCGCCCGTGCCCGTCGCCCCGACCTCGACGACGCCCGCCTCGAAGCGTCGCCAGCGAACAGGGCCCGGATCGGCTGCAGCCTCGGGCGTCCGCGCGCGGTAGACCGGCCGGAGCGGGTTCACGGAGAAGACGTGCTTGAGGTCGGTCAGCATCAGCTCCTGGTGCTGCTGCTCGTGGTGGAGCCCGATCTCGACCGTCTCGGCGACCTCGCGGCGCTCGCCCTCGTCCAGCGTCTCCAGAAACGCGTCCATCGCGGCGTCGATGTGGGCGCGGTAGGAGAAGACCTCGGCGACGGTGGGCCGGGAGAGGTAGCCGCGCTGGGCGCGGCAGTGCCGCTCGCCGGCCTGGAGGTAGTACGAGTTGAACAGGAACGGGTAGCGCGCGTCGTGCAGCACGTACCCCGGCGCGTACGGGACGAGCACGAAGGTTTCCCAGAACCACGTCGTGTGGGCGAGGTGCCACTTGGTCGGCGACACGTCGGCCATGGACTGGACGACGAAGTCCTCTGTTTCGAGGCCGTCGCAGAGCGATGCGGTGAGGGCACGCACCGCGCGGAAGCGCTCGGCGAGGGTTGTGGCGACGGCAGGCAGCATCGGGGCAGAGGGCTGGGCCGTCCATCAACGCGCGATGTGCGTTCGGGTCCCCGGGGAAACCCCCGCGCGCGCGGGCGTTCGCTGAAGCCTGTCCGGTTGCCCGCCGTGTCCTCCGCTCCCCGCCTTGCCCGGACGGCGTCCCTCCTCGCAGCGCTCGCCTCCGCGACCCTGTCGGCGGGTTGCCTGCCGGCGTCGGCCCCGATCCGTGCGTCTTTGGCCGAGGCACCGGCCTTCGTCCCCGAGGTGTTCTTCGCGGGCCGGACCGAGGGGCGCGGCGTGCTCACGATCCGCGGCAAGCGCCCGGGCGAGATCCGCGTCGAGAGCCGCGGCGCGGCCGAGGGCGACGGCGGATTCCGCCTGGACCAGACGATCACGTTCGCCGACGGGCGCGTGAGCCGGCGGACGTGGCACATGCGCGCGCTCGGCGGCGGGCGCTACGCGTCCACGCTCACGCCCGATGCCCGCGGCTCGGTCGAGGCCGTGGCGTCGGGCAGCCGGTTCCACATCCGCTACCGGATGGGCCGCGCCACGGTGATGGACCAGACGCTCACGCTCCGCCCCGGCGGGCAGGTTGCGGACAACGTCGCGACGGTCCGCATGATGGGCGTCCCGTGGGCGCGTCTGACCGAGAGGATCACGCGCGTCGAGTAGGAGGGACCCCGGTCGGGCGGTCGCCCGTACGCGGCGTCCTGTCTCCCGAGCCGATGCCCCTCCCGACCCGACTCCTCCGCCCGTTCGTCCTCGCCGCGGTCGCCCTGTCGCTCGCCGCGTGCGGCGAAAGTGCCCGCCTCACCGTCGACGACGGCTCCGGTCCCGCGCCCGCCCTCCCCGAGCCCAACCGGACGCTGATCCCGACCACCAACATCGCCACAGCGACGGGCTGGCCCGCCGGCGAGATGCCGACGCCCGCCGCCGGTACGACGGTGACGCCGTTTGCGACCGGCCTCGACCACCCGCGCTGGCTCGCCGTGCTCCCCAACGGAGACGTCCTCGTCGCCGAGACCAACGGGCCGCCGCGGCCCGACGACAACCGCGGCATCAAGGGGTTCTTCACGCGGCTCATCATGCGTCGCGCCGGCTCCGCCGTGCCGAGCGCCAACCGCATCACGCTCCTCCGCGACGCCGACGGCGACGGGATGGCCGAGACACGGACAGTCTTTCTCCAGGGCCTCACGTCGCCCTTCGGGATGGCCCTCGTGGGCCGCACGCTCTACGTCGCCAACACGGACGCTGTGGTGTCGTTTCCGTACACGACGGGCCAGACGCAGATCACGGCCGCCCCGACGACGCTCGCCGCGCTCCCGGCCGGGACGATCAACCACCACTGGACCAAGAGCCTCCTCGCGAGTCCGGACGGGCGGCACCTCTACGTCGGCGTCGGCTCGAACAGCAACGTCGCCGAGAACGGGATGGCGGCCGAGGAGGGCCGCGCCGCCGTCTGGGAGATCGACACCGCGACGGGCGCGCACCGTGTGTTCGCCTCGGGCCTCCGCAACCCTGTCGGTCTTGCCTGGGAGCCGACGACCGGCGCGCTGTGGACGGCCGTCAACGAGCGCGACGAACTGGGGTCGGACCTCGTGCCGGACTACATGACGTCGGTCCGCCGGGGGGCCTTCTACGGCTGGCCGTACAGCTACTTCGGGCAGACGGTGGACGCGCGCGTCGAGCCGCCACGGCCGGACCTCGTGGCGACGGCGGTCGTGCCGGACTACGCCCTCGGGCCGCACACGGCCTCGCTGGGGCTCGCGTGGAGTGGCGAGAACCGCTTCGGGCCGGCGTTCGCGAGCGGGATGTTCATCGGCCAGCACGGGTCGTGGAATCGGCGTCCGCGGAGCGGCTACAAGGTCGTCTTCGTCCCGTTCGCGGCGGGCCGACCGGCAGGCCTGCCGGTGGACGTCCTGACGGGCTTCCTCGACGGCGACGAGGCGCGTGGCCGGCCGGTCGGCGTCGCCGTGGACACGCGTGGCGGGCTTCTCGTCGCCGACGACGTCGGCAACGCCGTCTGGCGCGTCGCCGGGACCGCCTCGGCGACTGCCGCTCTGCCGGACGCCGCCTCGACAGGCGTGGCGGCCATCGTCCTGGAGCGGACGCTCTGTTACGGGACCTGCCCCGCCTACACCGTCTCGGCCTACGCCGACGGCCGCGTCGTCTTCGAGGGGCGCGAGCACGTCGCCCGTGTCGGGACGGCCCGCTGGACGGTCTCGCCCGCCGCTGTCGCCGGGCTCGTCGCCGCGGCGGCCGAGGCGGGCCACGCGGGCCTTCCTGAGGAGCTTACCGGCGACGCGTGCCCCCGGTCTGCGACGGACAACCCGGCGGTTATCACGACGGTTCGGACGGCCGGAAGGACGCAACGGGTCGCGCACGACCTCGGGTGCCGGGGATTCGCCGGTGAGGCCGCACTCGTCGCGTTTGAGGCCGAGGTTGACCGCGCGCTCGGAACGGCCGCATACGTCGGTCCGCGGTAGCGCTACGTGTGCGACGCCTCTGCGGGTTTACGCCAGGCCGCGTTTCGTTTCGTACCATCCGGCGTCCCCCAGACCCCCGACAGGTTGAGCAAAAAGCGCGTGTTTGTCGTCGACGACGACCCCAAGATCGGCGAGCTCTTCGCCACCGTCCTTGCCCGCGACGGCTACGCCACGAAGGGCTTCACGACCGCCGAGGCGCTGCTGCAGGCCGTCGACGACGGGACCGTCCCGGACCTCGTCCTGACGGACCTGATGATGCCCGACATCTCGGGCATGCAGCTCATCGAGGCGCTCCGCACGCGCGGCGTGCTCGTGCCGGTCATCGTGATGACGGCCCACTCGTCCGTCCAGACCGCCGTCGAGGCGATGCGCTCGGGCGCGTTCCACTACCTCCAGAAGCCGGTCAACCTGGAGGAGATGCGGGCGCTGCTCGCCAAGGCGCTCGACCTCTACGCGGACAAGCAGGAGCTCCAGGAGATCAAGCGCGAGCGCAAGCAGAAGAACTCGCCGAGCCGCATTCTGGGCACGTCGGACGAGGTCCAGCGCGTCCGCGACACCATCGAGACGCTCGCCGACATCCCCAACACGATCGTGCTCGTGCGCGGCGAAACCGGGACCGGCAAGAACCTCGTCGCCCAGTCTCTGCACTACGCCTCGCGGTGGGCGGGGGGCCGCTTTCTGGAGATCAACTGCGCGGCGCTCCCGGACAACCTGCTGGAGTCCGAGATGTTCGGGTACGAGAAGGGGGCCTTCACCGACGCCCGCGCGGCCAAGCCAGGCCTGCTGGAAATCGCTGACGGCGGGACGCTCTTCCTCGACGAGATCGACTCGATGAGCCTCGCGCTCCAGTCCAAGCTCCTCTCGTTCCTGGAGTCGCGCCAGTTCCGCCGCCTCGGCGGCACCGATGACATCAAGGTGACCACGCGCATCGTCTGCGCGACGAACGCGAACCTCCAGGAGCGCGTCGCCGAGAAGGCGTTCCGCAAGGACCTCCTGTACCGGATCAACGTGGTCTCGGTGGAGCTGCCGCCGCTGCGGCGGATGGGCCGCGACGCGCTCGCGATCGCCGCGGCGGTCGGGGCGGGCTTCGCGGCCGAGTTCGCCAAGCCGTTCGAGGGCTTCACGCCCGAGGCCGAGGCGAAGCTGCTCGCCCACGACTGGCCCGGCAACGTCCGCGAGCTGCGCAACGTCCTCGAGCGTGCGCTCATCTTCGCCCGCAGCCCGCACCTCGACGCGGCCGACCTCGTGCTGATGAACGCGGACGCGTTCGACGGCGATGCCTCGGACGCCGACACGTTCCGCATCCGCTCCGGCGGCTCGCTCGAAGACCTCGAGTGCGCCTACATCAAGCACGTCCTCAACACGCACCGCAACACGTCCTACGCGGACGTGGCCAAGCTGCTCGGCATCTCCAAGAAGACGCTCTGGGAGAAGCGCAAGCGCTACAACCTCGACGCCGAGTTGGACGAGATGGCGGCGTAATCCACTCTCTGAATCCCGTCTCACGAATGACAGATATCGAGAAAGATGCCCTCGCAGCCCGCCTCGGCGGCTCGGCCTCGACGGCCCGGCCCAACGGGCTCGAACACGCCCTCGAACGCATGCTCGGGGTCGGCGCGAGCCGGTTCGGGCTCCGCGCCGACCGCACCGGCACCGCCCGGACCGCAGACGCGTGCGCCCTCGCCCCGCCGCTCGCGCGGCTCATCGACCACACCGTCCTCAAGCCGGACACGACCGAGGCGGACGTGCGCGTGCTCTGCGCCGAGGCGCGCGACAACTGCTTCGCGAGCGTGTGCATCAGCCCTGTGTGGGTGCCCGTCGCCGCTGAAGAACTGCAGGGCGCGACCTCGCTCGTGTGCACGGTCGTCGGTTTCCCGAGCGGAGCCGTGCGGACGCCCGTCAAAGCGTTCGAGACCGCGCAGGCCGTCGCCGACGGTGCCTCGGAGATCGACATGGTGATCGGCATCGGCCTGCTCAAGTCCGCGCTCTACGCCGAGGTCGAGGCCGACATCCGGGCCGTCGTCGAGGCCGCCCAGGGGCGGACGGTTAAGGTCATCCTGGAGACGGCCTTGCTGACGGACGAGGAGAAGGTCATCGCGTGCGTTCTCGCCCAGAATGCCGGGGCCGACTTCGTCAAGACGTCGACGGGATTCGCCTCAGGCGGGGCGAGCCCGCAGGACGTGGCCCTGATGCGCCGCGTCGTCGGCGACACGATGGGCGTCAAGGCATCGGGCGGGATCCGCTCGCTCGAGGACGCGCAGACGATGGTCGACAGCGGGGCGACGCGGCTCGGGGCGAGCGCCTCGGTCGCTATCTTGAAGGGCCTCCGGTCCGAGGGGTCGTACTAGCCGCTTCTGCCATGTTTTCCGCTCCGGTCCCTGGCCGCGCCCTCGTCCGCTCGCTCCTGCTCGCCGTGCTCGGGACGACGTTGGCCGCGTGCGCTGGCACCCGCCCGCCGACGGGTCCCGCCGCCCCCGACGAGACGCCCCCGGCGTATCCGGCGTACGAGACCTTCGACGCGTCGCCGTACGACGCCGCGCCGCCCGGGCGCGTCGAGATCGTCCACGACGTGCCGGCGGGCGTGATGCTGGGCCGCGTGGTCGTGCCCGGCCGGGCCGGCGCGCCCGCGCCCACCGAGCCGACGCCGCGACAGGTGGAGGGCTACCGGGTCCAGATCTTCTCCAGCAGCAGCCGCGCCTCGGCGGAGCAGACCCGCGACGGAGCCGTCGCGTGGTGGGGCCGTGCACAGCGTCGGCCGGGCGCGCCCGCGGCCCTCGAACCGGTCGTGGTCTACCTCCAGCCGTACTACCGCGTCCGGCTCGGCGCGTTCGCGACCGACGAACAGGCCGAGGAGGCGCTCGAATTCGTCCGCGCCGAGTACCCCGAGGCGTTCCTCGTACCGGACATCGTGACGGTCATCGACTAACCCCCGCTCCGATGCGCGCGTCTGCCCTTCTCCTGCTCATCGCCGCGCTCGCGGCGTGCTCCGGCCCGCGCCCCGAGGCGGTGCCTGCGCCGCCGGCGACCGTCACCTACCCCGACGAGCCTGCGCCGCCGTCCGAGCCCGCGTCCGCCCCGACGCCGCCGTCCACGTATGAGCCCGTGCCGACCTACGAGCCCGCGCCGGCCCCACAGCGCCAGGTCGACGGGTTCCGGGTGCAGGTCTACGCCAGCGAGTCGTCGGCAGGGGGCGAGCAGGCCCGGTCCGAGGCCGAGGCATGGTGGACGGCCGAACAGCGCCGGACCGGCTTCGAGGCCCCGCTCGACGCGTACGTGGTGTACCTCGACGGGCTCTACAAGGTGCGGATGGGCGCGTTCACGAACCGCCCCGACGCCGAGTCCGCGCTCGCGCTCGTCCGGACGCGCTTCCCCGACGCCTTCCTCATCC